>CAMYNO010000222.1 GCA_947259815.1 uncultured Parvularculaceae bacterium | reverse complement strand
CCCGCTTCCGCCGCCGCTGTCTTTTCCGCCACGTCGCCGACAATCGCGTCCAGCTCATAGCGGCCGACCATCATGAAAATGCCGGTAAATATTGCGACTGCCAGAAGGAAATGGAGTATCGGGCCGGCGGCGACAATCATCGCCCGCGCCCAGACCGGTTTGAAATGAAAACAAACCGCGCGCTCTTCCGGCGTCATGTGCGAGGCGACGTCGTCTTCGTGCCCCGGTCGCGGAAACTGCGTCGTGACCGGATGGCCTTCTTCCTGCGCAACGGCTTCCGCCGGCGCCTGAGAAGCGGCATTTAAATCCCCAAAGAATTTAACATATCCGCCAAGCGGCAACAGCGCGATACGCCACTCCGTACCCTTGCGGTCGACCCATTTCAGGAGTGTCTTGCCGAAACCAATGGAGAAGACATCGACCTTAACGCCCAGCAGGCGCGCCACGGAAAAGTGTCCATATTCGTGGATGAACACGATAATCGTCAGAAGGACGAGAAACGCGACAATCGAAAACGGCAATATCAACAGGGATTGAAGAGAAAGGCCGGCAACAGTCATAATTATTATTCGCCCTGCTTACGCCGCAGCCCGCGCCGCTACAAATTCCTCCGCCAGCCGACGCGCCTCAGCGTCAGCAGCAACGGCGTCCTCCAATGCGGTCAGCCTAGCCGGCGCATTCACCCTGGAAACCGATTCCAGTACCTGCTCGGTAATAGCGTCAATATCAAGAAATTTGACCTGACCATTAAGAAATGCGGCGACGGCGATTTCATTAGCAGCGTTCAATGTCGCCGGCATGACACCGCCGGCGGCGATTGCCTCCCGCGTGAGACGAAGCGCCGGAAATCGTTTAATATCAGGGGCTTCAAACGTTAATGTGGCAACTTCTGCGAAGTTCAGTTTGGCCGACGGGCTCGGCGTTCTGTCGGGCCATGCAAGGGTCGTCGCGATGGGCGTGCGCATATCCGGCGTGCCGAGCTGAGCGAGTACAGAGCCATCCACATACTCAACCATCGAGTGAATAACGGACTGCGGATGAACTAAAATCTCTATCCGGTCATGGGGCGTCGGGAAAATGTGCGACGCCTCAATCAGTTCAAGTCCCTTGTTCATGAGGGTCGCGGAATCGACCGAGATCTTCGCGCCCATCGACCAGTTCGGATGCGCGACAGCCTGATCGGGCGTCGCGACCGCCATCTCGTCCGCGGTCCATGTCCGGAAAGGCCCGCCCGATGCAGTCAGGATGAGGCGCGAAATGCGCTCGGGACGCTCAAAATCATAGACCTGAAAAATCGCATTGTGTTCGGAATCGACGGGAAGCAACCGCCCCCCTGCTTTCCTGATCGCGGCGGTCACGACATCGCCGGCGCACACGAGGCATTCCTTGTTCGCAAGGGCAATGTCAGCGCCGCGCTGGGCGGCTTTCAGCGTCGGCTGTAAACCGGCTGCGCCGACAATAGCCGCCATCACCCAGTCGGCGTCGCGCATGGCGGCGTCTTCGATCGCTTCCGGTCCGGCGGCGGTTTCTATGCCTGTACCGGAAAGCGCTGATTTCAGATCATCACCGAGCGACGCATCGCCGATTACCGCTAAGGCAGGCCGGAATTTCTTTGCCTGTTCGACCAGCGTTTCGAGATTGCGGTTCGCGGTCAGCGCCACGATTTCAATATCCGCTTCGCCCTTCCCCCGGGCAAACTCAATCAGATCCAGCGTGTTGACGCCAATCGAGCCTGTGGACCCAAGGATCGTCGCCTTGCGCCTGCGCGGTTTCTTATCCGGCAGCGCTGCAGCGCCGCCAGCAAGGTTCGTTTCTGCCATCCCCACCCCTTACAGCTTTTCGAACATATTATAGAGCAAATATGCGCTCGTCATCGCGAGGGTCGCGAAAATCATCCCGTCCAGACGATCGAGAACGCCGCCATGGCCCGGAATAAAGCCGGAAATGTCTTTCACCCTAAAACGGCGCTTAAATGCGGATTCAGCCAGATCGCCGGCAACCGACGCCGCCCCCATGACGCCGCCGGGCAACAGGAAAGCCGCCGCTGCGGAGGCGCCAAAGAGGAAATAAGCGGCAACGCCCCCAACCATAGCGCCCCCGGCGACGCCGCCGCCGATGCCCGCCCAGGTCTTCGATGGCGAGAGCGCGTGTGAAATTTTCGGCCCGCCAATCAACTTGCCAAAGATAAAAGCGCCCGTGTCAGCGGCCCAGACGGTTGCAAAGATAAGAACCGTCAGCGCCCGCCCATAGGCGGGATCAATACGCAACCAGATCAAGGCGATAGATGGCGCGATAATGTAAGGGGCGGCAATCGCCGGCCAGACCGTAAAACCGCCAATCGGCGCCAGGCTGGCAGCGCCGGCACTGGCCGCTACCACCAGCGCGGCAGCGTAATTGCCAAGGCTTGCAAGCACCAATGAAGCCGCGGCGCCGGCGCTCAACAGATAGAAGCGCCAGGAATAAGCCCTGCCTTCGACCATCCGCGTCCACTCGAACACCATCAGCATCGCCGCGAAGGCGACCATGGCGGTGAAGATACGCCCACCCATCATCACGCCCGCAATCGCGGGGGGTATCATGAGTGCGGCGGAAATAATCCGCAAGCGGAGCGCCTTTCGAACCGCGTCCCCACCCTGCGCCGTTGATTTTTCAATTGCCGGGGATGGCATCAAGCGCCGCCGACGCCGCCATAGCGCCGTTCGCGCGCATGATACTCGGCAATCGCTTCCGCCAGAATATCTGCGTTAAAGTCCGGCCACAGGGCGTTTACAAACACATATTCCGCATAGGCGGCCTGCCAGTTCAAAAAGTTCGACGTGCGCATCTCACCGCTCGTTCGAATAACAAGGTCGGGATCGGGCGCGCCATGCGTATCGAGATATCGTGCGAACAAAGTCTCATCAATGTCTTCGGGCTTGATATCGCCCCGGATCGCTGCCTCCGCCGCGGCGCGCACAGCGCGGACAAGCTCATCCCGCCCGCCATAGTTAAATGCAATCTGCAGCGTATTTTTGGTATTGTCCGCCGTTTCGGACTCGGCGCGATGCACCAAGGCTTTCAGATCAGAGGAAAGGTTTTCCTTGTCGCCGATAATACGGACCCGCACCCCTTCTTCCTTCAGCCGCGGCAGATCATCGACGATGAACTGTTTCAACAGCCCCATCAGGTCGCGAACTTCGCCAGCGGGCCGGCGCCAATTTTCAGTGGAGAAAGAATAAAGCGTCAGATATTCGATGCCGAGATCACGCACAGCCTCGACTGTGCGGCGCGCCGCCGCGACTCCTTCGCGATGTCCCGCCGTCCTTTGCAGCCCCCGGCGCTTTGCCCAACGACCATTTCCGTCCATGATGATCGCAACGTGGCGCGGCGCAGCAAGATCGCCGGTCTGCGGCGTTGCGCAGGCGGAAACGTCCGACGCGCTCACACCCGCCCTCCGTTGCAGCTGTTACGCCGTATGCCGATCATTGCACGGGTCAAACCTGCATGATCTCCTCTTCCTTGGCGGCGAGCGCTTCGTCGACCTTCTTTACATATTCATCGGTCAGTTTTTGCACTTCGTCATGAAGGCGCTTTTGTTCATCCTCTCCGCCTTCGGCCGATTTCGCCTTGGTCATGCCGTCCTGACGGATATTGCGCACCGCAACACGCGCCTGCTCAGCGTATTTCGCAGCGACCTTGGCAAGCTCTGCGCGGCGCTCTTCGGTAAGCGGTGGAATCGGTATGCGAATGTTCTGTCCATCGACGACAGGATTGATCCCAAGCCCTGACTCCCGCACCGCTTTTTCCGTGGCGGCGACGAGGCCCTTGTCCCAGACCTGGATGGTGATCATGCGCGGTTCCGGCACAGATATCGTTCCGATCTGGTTCATGGGCATTTTTGACCCGTAGGCGTCAACGTCGATCGGCTCCACCAGGCTGGTTGTCGCCCGTCCCGTGCGCAAGCCGCCGAACTCGGCTTTCAGCGCAGCGATAGCCCCGTCCATACGCTTTTTGATATCTTGAAGGTCCACGCCGCTGCTCATCGGTCTATTCTCCTGATTTGGTTCGTTTTTCCCCGAATAATACGCCTTTTTTCCGGCGAAAAGGGGTTATTGATCGGAAATAGTGGTTGAGGGCCCCGTGCCTGTCAGCGCGCCGACGACCCCCCCGCCTGAGCCGATCGGAAAGACGACAATCGGGATACCGCTTTCGCGGGTAAGCGAGATCGCCGCCTGATCCATGACCTTAAGATCGCGCATCAACACTTCATGATAGGTAAGGTGCTCAAAGCGTTCCGCATCCGGATCTTTCTTCGGGTCCGCCGCGTAGACGCCGTCGACCTGCGTGCCCTTTAAAAGCGCGTCGCAGCCCATTTCGGCCGATCGAAGCGCCGCGGCAGTGTCGGTCGTGAAAAACGGATTGCCGGTGCCCGCGGCAAAAATCACGATACGCCCCTTTTCCATATGGCGCAGCGCGCGCCGGCGGATATAGGGCTCGCAGATCGCCGTCATCTCGATAGCCGAAAGAACACGAGTATAAAGCCCGAGTTTCTCAAGTGCATTCTGCATTGCCAGCGCGTTCATCACCGTCGCCAGCATGCCCATATAGTCAGCGCTCGCCCGCTCCATCCCCTGGCCGGCGGGAGAAACGCCGCGGAAGATGTTGCCGCCGCCGATAACGAGGGAGATTTCAACGCCCAGGTTTTGTGCGTCCCGAACTTCGCCGGCGATGCGGTCGACCGTGTCATTATCAATGCCATACTGACCCGGTCCCATCAGGGCCTCACCGGAAATTTTCAGCAGAACCCGTTTAAAGCGGGGCGCATTGGCGTTAGCGGCAGGGTTGGCGTCAGTCATGGATCACACTCATTTCGCGAAAAACAGGCCGCGCGCAACGAAAACGCCGCAGCGAGAGCCCAATTGCGCTCATCTGCAGCGTTGTTCTAACTGTTTGGCCGGCCCCGTCAAATGCCGCCGGGGCCACTTTTTCAAAGAGGTCAGTCGTCCTCGCCGGACACCTCGACGCCGTCGCCGAGTTCAAGGCGCTTAAAGCCGACAAATTCGATCGGCGCGCCTACATCCTTGGCCGCGTTTTCGATTACCTTGCCGACCTTCGTTTCACCGTCGATGACGAAGATCTGTTCCAGCAGCACGGATTCTTCATAGAACTTACGCAAGCGGCCTTCGACCATCTTGTCGATGATGTTTTCCGGCTTGCCCGACGCGCGCGCCTGATCGGCGAGGACCGACCGTTCGCGTTCCACCACCGCCGGGTCGAGGTCTTCAACCCGGCCCGAAAGCGGTCTCGCCGCCGCAACATGCATGGCCACCTGTTTGCCAAGCGCTTCCAGCTTCGCCTTATCGCCGGACGATTTAAGCCCGACGATGACGCCAATCTTGCCGGCGCCGTCGGTCGTCATGCCGTGAATGTAAGAAGCGACAACGCCTTCATCGACGCTGACGCCTTCGGCCCGGCGCAATGACATGTTCTCGCCGATCTGACCGACCATTTCCGCGACATGTTCCTCAACGGATTTATCCGTTCCCGGATATTTCGACGCCTGCAAGGTCGCCAGATCGCCCTTGACGGAGATCGCCGTCGCCGCAATGTCGCCGACCATTTTCTGGAACAGTTCGTTACGGGCGACAAAGTCCGTCTCGGAATTGACTTCAACGAGGACGCCAATCGCGCCGGCGCCGTCCGGCTCCGTCGCTGCAGCAACAAGACCTTGCGCAGCCGTACGACCGGCTTTCTTCGCCGCTTTTGACAGCCCCTTTTTACGAAGCCAATCGACGGCTTCTTCCATATTGCCGCTCGTTTCATTGAGCGCGGTTTTGCAGTCCATCATGCCTGCGCCAGTTTTCTCGCGCAGTTCCTTAACCATGCCTGCCGTGATCTGAGCCATTTTCGTTTGCTCCTGTCCTCAATCGTTAGACGGCGCGGGCGATCCCGATACGCCGCCGAAATTCAAAAAACCGGTCCATGCCCGTCACCTGGTCACGGGCCTATAAAGAGCGCCCGCGACAGTTTTGCGAAGGCGCGTGCGTCGAGAACGCTTGCGTTCAGGCGGTCGCCTGTTCACCCGCGGCCGGCGCCGGCGCATCGCCGCCATCCGCAGCAGCGCCTTCGGCCCGGCGCAATGACATGTT
>CAMYNO010000221.1 GCA_947259815.1 uncultured Parvularculaceae bacterium | reverse complement strand
CTCACGTTGTTCGCCGGTATTGCGGTCTTTCCAACGTTCCGATGTTGCAATGCGCAGGTTGCAGACCTGTCCGCCGTTCTGAAATTTGCGAACTTCCGGATCAGCGCCCAGATTGCCGACCAAAATTACTTTATTGACGCTGCCTGCCATTATTCATCTCCTGAAATATCCGTCAGTCAAAGCACATCGCGCGGATTCGCTGTTGGCTCAACGGTTCGTTATCCCCAGCAATTGCGCGACGAAGCGGGCAAATGTTCACACCTTGTTCTCACTGTCAACAGCGATATAAAGAGCTGGAGCGTCACCGCACGCGTATTCCGTATGTTGCAAATATAAAGAGCAGAAATGAGTTTGAAATCGATCCGCGTCGCTGGCGCGCGTGAACATAATTTGAAAAACATCACGCTTGAGGTGCCGCGCGACAAGCTGATTGTCATGACCGGCTTGTCCGGATCGGGCAAATCATCACTCGCCTTCGATACGATCTACGCCGAAGGTCAGCGTCGATACGTTGAATCCCTGTCCGCCTATGCGCGTCAGTTTCTCGAACTGATGCAAAAACCCGACGTAGATCAAATTGACGGACTTAGCCCCGCAATTTCAATCGAACAGAAGACAACATCGCGCAACCCACGCTCGACAGTCGCCACTGTCACGGAAATTTACGACTATATGCGCCTGTTATGGGCGCGCATTGGCGTTCCGTACTCTCCGGCGACGGGCGAACCGATTACATCGCAAACCGTCACCGAGATGGTCGACAGACTGATGGGAAGCGATGAAGGCGCGCGTTTCTATCTTCTGGCGCCAATTGTGCGCGCGCGAAAAGGCGAATACCGCAAAGAGTTCGCCGAATTGCAAAAGCGCGGCTTTCAACGGGTCAAAGTCGATGGCGACTATTATGAAATCGCCGACGTTCCGGCCCTCAACAAGAAAATCAAGCATGACATTGAAGTGGTCGTTGACCGCATCGTCGTGAAAGCGGGCGTCGAAACGCGTCTTGCGGATTCATTCGAGACTGCGCTGGAACTCGCCGACGGCATCGCCATCGCTGAAAGCGCCGATAGCGGCGAGCGCATCATCTTTTCCGCGAAATTCGCCTGCCCCGTCTCCGGTTTTACCATCGACGAGATTGAACCGCGGCTGTTTTCATTCAATGCGCCCGCCGGCGCTTGCCCTCAATGCGACGGTCTTGGCACTCAGATGATTTTTGACGAGGAACTGGTGGTTCCCGATGAAAGCCTCGCCCTTAATAACGGCGCCATTGCGCCCTGGTCGAAAGGCACCTCCCCCTATTACGCCCAGACGCTTCAGGCGCTCGCGCGCAAATACAAGTTCAAGGTCACGGTTGCTTGGGACGAGCTGGACGAAGAAGCGCGCCATGTCGTGCTCTTCGGCACTGGCGATGAAGACGTTAAATTCATCTATGCCGACGGCAGCCGCAAATATGAGGTCGTCAAACCGTTCGAAGGCGTCATTCCCAATCTTGAACGGCGCTGGCGGGAAACCGATAGCGCCTGGGTGCGAGAGGAACTCTCGCGCTTCCAGTCGGTGATGTCCTGCGAAAGCTGCAAGGGCATGCGCCTGAAACCCGAAGCGCTGGCGGTAAAGGTCGGATCGCTTTCCATTTCCGAAGCGGCGCATTTTTCCATTCGCGAGGCGAACAACTGGTTCAACGCCCTCGAAAAGGTGCTGTCGAAAAAGGAAATGGATATCGCCGCGCGCATTTTGAAGGAAATTCGCGACCGCTTGCACTTTCTCAATAATGTCGGGCTCGATTACCTCACCCTGTCGCGGTCGTCGGGAACCCTGTCCGGCGGTGAGTCCCAGCGCATACGCCTCGCCTCGCAGATCGGCTCCGGCCTTACCGGCGTCTTGTATGTGCTGGATGAACCTTCCATCGGCCTGCACCAGCGCGATAACGCCCGCCTTCTCGAAACGCTGGTGCGCCTGCGCGATCTCGGCAATTCCGTCATTGTCGTTGAGCACGATGAAGAGGCGATCCGCGCCGCCGATCATATTGTCGATATCGGTCCCGGCGCCGGGGTCCATGGCGGCGAGATTGTCGCGCAGGGAACGGTCAAACAGATCGAGGCGACGAAGCGCTCCCTCACCGGCGATTATCTCGCCGGACGCCGCGAAGTGCCGGTGCCGGCGGAACGCCGTCCCTTTAACAAGCGTAAAGTCATTAGGGTGAAAGGCGCCAGCGCCAATAACCTCAAAAAAGTGACGGCGGAAATTCCCATCGGGCTTTTAACCTGCGTCACCGGGGTTTCCGGCGGCGGCAAGTCCACCCTCGTCATCGAGACATTATACAAGGCGGCCGCGCGCCGGCTTTATAATGCGAAAGAACTCCCCGCCGAGCATGACAAGATCGCCGGGCTGGAACAGTTCGACAAGGTGATCGACATTGATCAGTCGCCGATCGGGCGCACGCCTCGGTCGAACCCGGCGACCTACACCGGCGCCTTCACGCCGATCCGCGACTGGTTTGCGGGCCTCCCGGAAGCAAAGGCGCGCGGCTACAAGCCGGGGCGCTTTTCCTTCAATGTGAAGGGCGGGCGCTGCGAGGCGTGCCAGGGCGACGGCGTCATCAAGATCGAGATGCACTTTCTGCCCGACGTTTATGTAACCTGCGATGTCTGCAAGGGCGCGCGCTATAATCGCGAAACGCTGGAAGTGAAGTTCAAGGGCAAGTCCATCGCCGACGTCCTCGACATGACGGTGGAGGAAGGCGCGGAATTTTTCAAAGCCGTCCCGTCGATCCGTGACAAGATGGAAACGCTGAACCGCGTCGGTCTTTCCTATATCAAGATCGGCCAGCAGGCGACGACCCTTTCCGGCGGCGAGGCGCAGCGGGTGAAACTCTCAAAGGAACTGTCGAAACGCGCGACGGGGCGCACCTTATACATACTGGACGAGCCGACCACGGGGCTCCACTTCGAAGACGTCCGTAAGCTGATGGAAGTCATTCAGGAACTGACCGAAGGCGGCAATACCGTCGTCGTCATCGAACATAATCTCGATGTCATCAAACAGGCGGACTGGATTATCGACCTCGGCCCCGAAGGCGGTGACGGCGGCGGCGAAATTGTTGCCGCCGGCACGCCCGAAGACGTTGCGTCAGTCGCGGAGAGTTATACGGGCGCGTTCTTGGCGCCGCTGCTGAAGATGAAGACGCCAGCGAAGAAGAAGGCTAGAAAGAAAAAGGCGGCTTGATGGCAGAAATGAGGTTTGGCTTCCGACCATACAATGAAGGTTTCGATGCTTCGGAAATTACAATTGAGCCTGTCGACAACATCGACGAGCTAATTAACCTCTATCGAGCTTCCGGTCAGATTTGGGGCCGCTGGTTTGAATTGCCAATTGTAGGGACTACAGAAACAAGAGGGCAATTTTCGACTGTTGATGATATTCCTTTGGTGCCGATAGGTCGGTTTGAGCTTTCGCCAAGCCACGTGCTTCGTTATAAAAGTGCGACTTCCGTTCCCAGGCTTCACTTCTTAATATTGTCTATTGGTTTCCTCTCAGGGATGACGCTTTTACCCGAAGGTTATGGACATCTAAGGCGCTTTCCAGCGCATCGCGGTGTCCATGGAGATTTTTACGGTAATCTGGACGAAATTTCATCTCATATATTCAATTTCGATCGATTTCATGTCGATAACAATAAAGAGGCATCCGCTTTGCTTACATCAGCGATAGTCCATATCCAGAGGTCGTCCTCTACTATCAATAGTTGGGATCGTTTCTCTTTCATTTATACTGCATTGGATTCGTTGGCGGCAACCACGGGTGTAGTGTTCGGAAATTGGCGAAGACGTCTTTATCCAAGGAGACAACGACGGTATAATCATGGAGCCCTTGCCCGTGATTTATGTAGGCACTTTGGAATGCCCATTGCCCCCAGGGCAAAAACCTTCCGATTCAAGAAATCTGACCCAAAGTCCCCACTTGGATGTCGTTTTTCAGTTATTCGAAACAATCTATTTCATGAAGGAAGATATTTGGGACGACCTGCAGGTGAGATTATAGATCACGAACTACATGAGGCGACGCTTGATCTCCAAAATTTGTGTCATCGGCTTGTTCTCGCTTTGGTAGGAGTGCGTTCAACATATATCAAAACACCGATAACATCGCGTGCTATGCATTTCATAGATTAGTGTCAGCACCTGCCTCATCGAAGAAATACCGAAACAAGTATAAGACACCTCGGCACAGCGTAATGCTACGCCATTCTGGACCCCGGCTTTCGCCGGGGAGAACGGGTGGAGAGGGTAGTGCACACACCTCCTCCCCGTTCTTTCCGGCGAAAGCCGGAACCCAGAATTGGTTCATAAAGACGCGAGAGTTTTCGCATTGAGAAACGAACTCAGGGAAATGTTGTGCACGCCTTTGCATCTAACGGATTTCAGCCCGCCACTTACTGGACCCCGGCTTTCGCCGGGGAGAACGGGTGTAGGGGGTGCGCGCCTTCGCGCGGGCGCCGGGGTGAGCGGGTTTAGGGGGTGCGCACACACCTCCTCACCGTTCTTTCCGGCGAAAGCCGGAATCCAGATGACGTTCATAAAAACGAGCGGGGGTTTCCATGTTGAGCAGTGGACTCTGGATTCATGTGGCATGCGTCTGCTCTAAAGGCGGACCTTCCTACGCCGACTCCTGGACCCCGGCTTTCGCCGGGGTGAACGGGTCTATATATTCATAGCGCTATCGGAACACGCCAAGCTCCATGAAATTTTTCTTCGTCTACATTCTCGCAAGCAAGCGCAACGGCACCTTATACATCGGTTCAACCGACGATCTTGCAAAGCGCGTGTGGCAGCACAAAGAAAAAGCCATCGAAGGATTCACATCCAAATACGGCGTCGACAGACTCGTCTGGTACGAAACCCATGACACGCGCGAAGCCGCATTCACGCGGGAACGTCAAATCAAGGAATGGAAACGCGCTTGGAAACTGGAACTGATTGAGAAGGAAAATCCCGAATGGGAAGACCTTTATACTGACATAACTGGTAACTGACTGAATATGGACCCCGGCTTTCGCCGGGGTGAGCGGCTTGAGGGGAAGCGCACACACCTCCTCCCCGCTCTTTCCGGCGAAAGCCGGAATCCAGATGACGTTCAAAACAACGCGCGGAATTTTCGAAACATCTTTGCTGCTGGTGGGCTTTCACAAACTACTTACTGGACCCCGGCTTTCGCCGGGGAGAACGGGTGGAGGAAGTGCGCGCCTTCGCGCACGGGCGCCGGGGAGAACGGGTGGAGGGGATGCGCCCCTCCACGCGGGGCGCCGAGGCGAACGGGTTGAGATGGCGCGCTCCCGTTCCCACATAAACGGTATGGTCAATCGGGAGACAAACCATGCCTGCCATTTCCATCATCTACGCAACGACCGAAGGTCAAACCCGCAAGATTGCCGAGGCCGCGGCCAAACGGTTCGAAGGCCTTGGCTGGACCGCGCAGCTATATGACGCGGCGGACAAACCCGCCGGCGATATATTGAACAATGTCG
>CAMYNO010000220.1 GCA_947259815.1 uncultured Parvularculaceae bacterium | reverse complement strand
CGCCTCATTTTTGACAACCATTACCGAAGACGGTCAGGCGACGATCGCCGACCGGCTGTATGGCGCCGGCGTTACAACGACCATCGAAAAGGAAGAAGAGCTGCCGCTCCTGCTTTCGCTGCTGTTCAATATTCTTCCCTTGCTGATTTTTCTTGCTCTGTTTTTCTTCGTCATGCGCCAGATGCAGGGCGCGGGCGGCAAGGCCATGGGCTTCGGCAAGTCGCGCGCGAAACTGCTGACCGAGCGTCAGGGACGCGTCACCTTTGACGATGTCGCCGGCATTGACGAGGCGAAGGAAGAGCTCGAAGAAATTGTCGAATATCTGAAAGATCCGATGAAGTTCCAGCGCCTCGGCGGCAAGATCCCGAAAGGCGCGCTGCTGGTCGGACCGCCGGGAACCGGTAAAACCTTGCTCGCCCGCGCGATTGCCGGTGAAGCGAATGTGCCGTTTTTCACGATTTCAGGCTCGGACTTTGTCGAAATGTTTGTCGGTGTCGGCGCGAGCCGCGTGCGCGACATGTTCGATCAGGCGAAGAAGAACGCGCCTTGCATTATCTTTATTGACGAGATCGATGCGGTCGGCCGTCATCGCGGCGCCGGTCTTGGCGGCGGCAATGACGAGCGCGAACAGACGCTGAACCAGTTGCTGGTCGAGATGGACGGCTTTGAATCGAATGAGGGGATCATCCTCATCGCCGCGACCAACCGCCCGGACGTTCTCGATCCGGCGCTGTTGCGGCCCGGCCGTTTTGATCGTCAGGTCGTTGTTCCTAACCCGGATGTTGTGGGTCGCGAAAAAATTCTTTCCGTACACGTCAAAAAAGTGCCGCTTGCGCCGGATGTCAATGTGCGCACGGTTGCGCGCGGCACGCCGGGTTTCTCAGGCGCCGATCTGGCGAACCTTGTGAACGAGGCGGCGTTGCTCGCGGCGCGGCGCGGCAAGCGCTATGTGACGGCGAAGGAATTTGACGACGCCAAGGACAAGGTGCTCATGGGCGCGGAACGCCGCTCCATGGTCATGACGGAAGAGGAAAAAACCCTCACCGCCTATCACGAATCCGGTCACGCCATTGTCGGCCTGACCATGCCGGGTTCCGATCCCGTTCACAAAGCAACGATCATCCCGCGCGGGCGCGCTCTGGGCATGGTTCAGTATCTGCCAGAACGCGACAAGCTTTCCTTCACCCTTGAACAGATGAAGGCGCGCATCGCCATGGCGATGGGCGGGCGCGTTGCGGAGGAAATGAAATTCGGTTCGGAAAAAGTCACGTCCGGCGCCTCTTCCGATATCGAGCATGCGACCAAGATCGCGCGCGCCATGGTCACGCAATATGGTCTCTCCGAAAAACTTGGGCCCATCGCCTATGCGGAAGATGAAGGCGAAGTTTTCCTTGGCCAGTCGATTGCGCGCAGCAAGTCGATCTCGACGGATACGGCCAAGCTGATCGAGGATGAAATCCGGCGCTTCGTCACCGAAGGCTACGACAAGGCGCGGCAAATCCTGACCGAGCGTAACGGCGACTGGGAAAAAATCGCCCAGGCGTTGCTCGAATATGAGACGCTGACCGGCGAGGAAATCGACACGCTCTTGAACGGCGGCCAGATCGTGCGCGAAGACCCGACGGATTCGACCGATCACACGCCGCCATCGTCCGTGCCCAGCACCGGCGCGCCAGCCGGTGGAAAAGAAGACGGGCCGGCGAGCGGCATGGAGCCGAAGCCGGCCTAGAGCGTGTCGCGCATAAGTGGTCACCGCTTATGCGCAAAAGACGCGCGCCAAAACAAAGACCTAAAGCACGTCGCATGAATCCGATTAAACGAGACGCGCTTTAGAATTGCCTCTTTGCTGACGCTTTTAACGTGCTAAAAGCCTCTCCAATTCTTTGGGGAGGTTTTTTTATGCGTTTGATGGCGGCAATTGTTTTTTCTTTACTGGCGACCAGCGCATGCGCACAGGGCGAGCCCGCGCCGGCCGACTGGGCCGAGCGCAATCCCCATTGGGTCGAGCCGTTTGAGCCGTTTCATATTCTCGGCAATATTTATTATGTGGGTACGGAAGGTCTCGCCGTCTATTTCATCAAAGGCGAGAACGGGCATGTGCTGATTGACGGTGGTATGCCCGGCTACGAGCAGCTTATCATCGACAATATCGAAACGCTCGGCTTTGACATCAAGGACGTCAAAATTCTGCTGAACACCCATGCTCATTTCGATCATTCCGGCGGGCTCGCGGCGCTGAAGGAAGCCTCCGGCGCGGCGCTTTGGGCGAGTGAGGGCGATGTTTCAGCGCTTGAGGGCGGCTTCTATCTCGGTGACGAAGACAACGCGGATTACGCCGCGCCGCCGGTGAAAGTCGATCACGTTATCAAGGATCGCGATCCTGAGTTCGAGGGCGATGTTATTTACCTCGGCGCCGAGCCGGGAAAACCGATGATCCGAACGGACCTGACGCCGGGCCATTCAAAGGGCTGCACATCATTCCGGATTTTCTTTGACCACAACAACAATGAACATCACGAAGCGCTGATTTTCTGCGGAGCGACCGTCGCCGCCAACCGTCTTGTCGCGACAGACGAGGGACCGGCGCAATATGAAGGCATTATCGACGATTACAGAATGACGTTTGAAAAAACCCGTTTCTGGACGCCGGAAATTTTTCTCGCAAACCATGCGGAAATTTTTCAAATGAAAGAAACGCGCGCCGCGCAGCTTGCGGGAAATGAAATGGCCTTTATCAATCGCGGTGCTTTTCAGCGATATATGGCCGCCAAACGCCGCGCCTTTGAAAAGACCCTGTCGGAGCAGGCCGCCTCAGCGGATGAGTGATCGACCCTTTCGCATTATGGGCGTCGTCAATGCGACGCCGGACTCTTTCTCCGATGGCGGATCGTTCTCTACCCATCGCCAGGCTATTGATTTCGCCCTGAGCCTGATCGATGACGGCGCAGACATTATCGATATTGGCGGTGAGTCGACCCGGCCCGGCGCCGAGCCGACGCCGACAGCGGAAGAACTGCGCCGCGTCATGCCGGTGATCGAAGGCTTGGCGGCAAAGACCGATGCGATCATTTCAATCGACACACGCAAGGCTGAGGTGGCGCGTGCTGCGCTCGCCGCCGGCGCGTCAATCTGGAACGATGTCAGCGCTCTCGGCCATGACGAGACGAGCGTTGCGACGGCGGCGGAACTTGGCTGCGATATCGTGCTGATGCATGCGCAGGGCGACCCGCGCACCATGCAAAAAAAACCGCAATATGAAGACGTCGTCACGGAAGTGCTCGCCTTTCTCGCCGGACGGATCGAGTTATGCGTCGCGGCAGGAATTAAGCGCGAAAGGATTATCGCCGATCCCGGCATTGGCTTCGGCAAATCGCTTGTGCACAATCTGGCGCTCATGGCGCATCTCGATCGTTTTCAGCAACTGGATGTCCCAATACTTCTGGGCGCTTCGCGCAAGCGCTTCATTGCCGCCCTTGACCGCGACGGCCCCGCGGGCGAAAGGCTGGGCGGGTCGCTGGCGGCCGTCCTTGCGGGATATGCTCGCGGCGCGTCGATTTTTAGGGTCCATGACGTGGCCGCGACCCGCCAGGCGTTAACGGTCGCCAAGGCCATAGAAAACGCGGCCGGCGGGCGTTAAGGCTTTTCGGAGACGAATTTGCTAGGTTTGTTGAGAATTTCCCCAGTGGGAGTGAGTTAGATATGCGCGGCGACGATCAGATGGCAGGAAAACGCGAAGTATTTGGAACCGACGGCGTGCGCGGCCTCGCCAATGCCGGCGCCATGACGCCGAATAATATATTGCGTCTCGGCATGGCTGTCGGACGGGTTTTCAAAAACGGCGCCCATCGCCATCGGGTTGTCATCGGCAAGGATACCCGGCTTTCCGGTTATATGATTGAACCGGCCCTGACGGCCGGCTTTGCCGCATCGGGGATGGATGTCTTTCTGCTCGGTCCGTTGCCGACGCCCGCCATGGCGATGCTGACGCGCAGCCTGCGCGCCGATCTTGGCGTCATGATTTCCGCGTCCCATAATCCGTATCATGATAATGGCGTGAAGTTTTTCGGCCCTGACGGATACAAACTCTCCGATGAAACCGAACTTGAGATCGAACGGTTGATGAAGGATGGGCCGGAGGTCGGGCTCGCCGCCGCCCCGGACCTTGGCCGCGTTAAACGCGTCGATGATGCTGGCGCGCGGTATATCGAGTTCGCCAAGGCTGCCTTCCCGCGAAAGAATTCACTCGACGACATTCGGGTCGTGATCGACTGCGCCAATGGCGCCGCATATAAGGTTGCGCCGACGGTTCTGTGGGAGCTTGGCGCCGAGGTGAAATCAATCGGGGTTGAGCCGAACGGCTTCAACATCAATCGCAATGTGGGCTCGACCGCGACAAAGACGCTGCAAGAGGCGGTGATGGAGTATCGCGCGGATATCGGCGTTGCTCTCGACGGCGATGCGGACCGGGTGATTATTTGCGATGAAAAAGGTCGAACCATCGACGGCGACCAGATCCTTGCCCTGATCGGTTCGTCATGGAACGCATCCGGCGCGCTTAAAGGCGGCGGCATTGTCTCAACCGTGATGGCCAATCTCGGCCTTGAAAAATTTCTCGAAGGCGAAGGGCTTTCCCTGACCCGTACGGCGGTTGGCGACCGGTATGTTGTCGAGGAAATGCGCAATGGCGCCATGAATGTCGGCGGCGAGCCCTCGGGCCACGTTATCTTGAACGATTACGGAACAACCGGCGACGGCCTTGTCACGGCGCTACAGGTGCTTGCGGTGGTTGCGGCCGAGGGGCGCTCGGTTTCCGATGTTTGCCGGAAATTCGATCCGTTCCCGCAGCTGTTAAAGAATGTTCGCTTTACCGGCGGCGACCCGTTGAACGATGCAGCCGTCAAGGCGGCGATCAAGGATGGTGAGACGAAGCTCGGCAAGCGCGGGCGTCTGGTTATTCGCAAATCCGGCACCGAACCCCTGGTCCGCGTTATGGGCGAGGGTGAAAACGCGGATCTCGTCAACACGGTTGTCTCCGAGATTTGCGCTGCGGTGGAAAAGGTCTCTTAAAAAAGCGGGCGCCTTTTG
>CAMYNO010000219.1 GCA_947259815.1 uncultured Parvularculaceae bacterium | reverse complement strand
TGGGTTTTTGGAAATTAGTAAATAGCATAATCTAGGAGGAGACACTTCGTTGAGGGTAAGGATTTATCGTCCTTTTACGGCTACAAAGTTCTCTTTTTTGTGCGAACGATGGCAGCCGGTCCAATGTGTCTTCCCTAATCTAACCGAAATGCTTGCCTGTCTTTGCGAGAATCCACTCTAGCTATCGCTGTTGAAGTTAATCAATATTAGATCACCCTTGATCGGGGTATTTTCTGATGTTGAGAACGCTTTGTCTGCGATAACTATGACGCCAACTAAGCTCCTAATCGGTCAATTCTTAATTGTAATTGCAATTATCTGTCTGTCACTATGGGGTGCAACGCAATGGACAGCGGCGGAATTAGGCTATCAGGTTCAGCTTGGACCGTCGTGGTTCGTCATATTCGAAACGCCAATTTATAAACCATGGCGATTGTTTCAATGGTGGTACGCCTACGAAGCATACGCGCCTTCAGTTTTCAATCGGGCTGGCATCATGGCGGCAGTCGGAGGCCTTTTAGGCGCCGTTGCTGCGGTTGTCGGATCTATATGGCGCGCCCGAGCGCAGAAGCATGTAACGACTTATGGGTCCGCGCGATGGGCGGAAGACCGTGATATCGCTGCGGCGAGCTTGCTAAACGGCAAAGGTGTTTTTCTTGGACGAACGACCGAGGATTATCTGCGGCATGATGGTCCCGAACATATTATGTCTTTTGCACCAACCCGTTCGGGCAAAGGTGTCGGGCTTGTCGTGCCAACTTTACTGACTTGGACTGGAAGCGCTGTTATCCATGACATCAAGGGCGAGAATTGGACGCTGACAGCGGGGTGGCGCTCGAAGTTCTCCCATTGCCTACTTTTTGATCCGACCAATCCGAAATCCGCTCGCTACAATCCATTGCTTGAAGTTCGGCGCGGCGAAAACGAAGTGCGCGACGTTCAGAACATTGCGGATATTCTGGTGGATCCGGAAGGATCGCTTGAACGTCGCAGTCACTGGGAAAAAACCGGCCATGCGCTTCTCGTCGGCGTTATCCTCCATGTCCTCTATGCAGAAGAAGACAAAACGTTAGCCGGCTGTGCGCGGTTTCTGTCCGATCCGAAGCGGAATTTTGAAACAACGCTCGGCGTTATGATGACCACAAACCACATCGGATCGGATGATGCGCCAACGGCGCATCCTGTCGTGGCTCAGGCCGCACGCGAGTTGTTGAACAAATCGGAAAACGAGCGATCGGGCGTCCTATCGACGGCAATGAGCTTCCTTGGTCTCTACCGCGACCCTGTCGTGGCGCGCGTGACTGCGACAAGCGACTGGCGCATTGCCGATCTGGTCGATTGTGAACGGCCCTGTTCGCTCTATCTGGTGGTGCCGCCCTCCGACATTTCGCGGACAAAGCCGCTGGTCCGACTCATTCTCAATCAGATTGGGCGCCGACTGACGGAAGATTTGCCGGACCGTGATAGCGGGCGCCGGCGCGTCCTGATGATGCTCGATGAGTTCCCAGCCCTGGGCCGCCTTGATTTCTTTGAATCAGCGCTTGCCTTCATGGCCGGTTACGGCATTCGCGCCTATCTGATCGCGCAATCCCTCAATCAGGTTGAAAAGGCTTACGGGGCCAACAACTCAATTCTCGATAACTGCCATGTCCGCATCGCCTTTGCCGCTAATGATGAACGCACGGCGAAGCGCATCTCGGACGCGCTTGGCACAACAACAGAGCAACGCGCACAGCGCAATTATGCCGGACACAGGCTGGCGCCGTGGCTCTCCCATGTGATGGTTTCAAGTCAGGAGACGCAACGCGCGCTTCTGACCCCTGGCGAAGTCATGCAACTGCCGCCGGATGACGCGTTAGTAATGGTCTCAGGGACGCCGCCGATCCGGGCGAAGAAACTGCGCTATTATGAGGACAAGAATTTCACGGAGCGCGTCGTCGATCCGCCGAATGCGCCCGTCCGGCCGACGCCGCGGCCGGACGATTGGTCAGGCGCGATGCGGGGCATTCATAAGCGACTGACGCCCGTTGATGATGCGACGATAAGGGCGCCGGCCGATGATGGCGGCAAAGAAAAATCACTGCTTCCTCAGCTTGACGGCGAGGCGTCGCCGATAAAGCAAGATTTGGCGACACCCGAACTGGCGATCGCCGATGACGAATTCCAAGATGAGCCCGATCTGGCGGCGAAGCGCTTTCAGCGTGCTGCAACCCTGGACCGGGTTGATAAAGACCTGCTGCCGGATTTCTGACATGAGAAAGCAACGGGTGCATATTCGGCTTTCCGACAAAGTGATCGATGAATTGGAGCAAGCGGCGAATGCGCCAGGCGTTACCAAGTCGGCAATCGTCGAAAACGCGCTCGCGTCATATTTCGATCCCTCTCTGAAAGACAGCCGCGAAGCGGCGTTGATGCGCCGAATGGATGGCTTCGACCTACGCCAAAGCGCAATCGAGCGTGACGCGACGCTGATCGTCGAAACGCTTGGTCAATTCGTACTATACTGGTTGACGCGCACCGACCCCTTGCCTGACGGCGAACGGGACGCGGCGCACAATCTCGGCCAAAAACGGTTTGACTATTTCATCGAGCAAGTCGCAGCGAAGGTTGGGAACGACGTCGGTTTGTCCCGGCGCGTGTTCGCGCCGGTCGCGCCCGAAGACTAAGTCCCTGACCGTACGCGCCCATCGCATTGATGCCGATAATTGCTGAACAGCAAATATAGCTTTTTCATCGTATATGGCGGCGCACCGCGTGGATGTTTCCGCGATGGCTTTTGCGAGCAGTTGCAAGTCGTGCCGAGCAGTACAAACGAATTGCATATTTCCAAACTATCAAAACGACGCCTGAAACCGGAAGCTGAGCCTCGACGATTTGATCGAGGAATAGCTTTATGTCGGCGACATCCCGCCATACAGAAACATCTGAACGCCGGCGCCAGATGTTGCGATCCGCCTGTAAAGGCGTGGTGCGTGAAGCGCTGGGCGCCGATGACGTTATCGAGATTATGGCGAACCCGGATGGAACGATCTGGATTGAACGCGCGGGAAGCGGCGTAAGCCAGGAAAACGAGAGCCTTGATAGCGCCGCGCGCGAACGGATAATCCGCCTTGTCGCCGACAGCATCGGCGAGCAGTGCAGCCGATCTTCCCCCATTGTTTCCGCCGAGCTTCCCGGCAGCGGCGAACGCTTCGAAGGGTTACTGCCGCCTGTTTCCGAAGCGCCCTGTTTTTCAATCCGTAAAGGCGCGGCCACGCCTTTCACGTTGCAGGACTATGTTGAACAGGGCGCGTTGGCGCCCGCGCTCGCTGACGCATTGCGCCAGCAATTAGGCTCGCGCGCAAATATCCTCATCGCCGGCGGGACGTCGTCCGGCAAGACGACTTTTACGAATGCCCTGCTTGCGGAGCGAACCCTCTTCCATGATCGCGTTGTTATTCTCGAAGATACGAGAGAGCTTCGATGCGCCGCGGTCAACGCGGTCGCCTTGCGCGCGCACAGGGACCAAACCACGCTGAGGCAATTGGTCCGCTCGACCATGCGTTTAAGGCCCGATCGTATCATTGTCGGCGAGGTGCGGGGCGGTGAAGCGCTTGATCTCCTAAAAGCCTGGAACACCGGCCATCCCGGCGGGATCACGACCTTGCATGCGAATTCCGCTGAAGCCGCTCTTGGCCGTCTTGAGCAGCTGGTCGGTGAGGCGGTCAGTCAACCGCCGCGTGATCTCATCGCGGAAGCTATCGACGTCGTTGTTTTCATGACGCGGCGCGGCGGCAAGCGGAAAATTGAAAAAGCATTGCGCGTAACTGGCCTCATCGACGACGGCTACGCCTTCGCGCCGCTTGCAGGCCCCCAACTCACCGCTGAAACCAAAGGAGGGCGCCATGGCGCTCAATGATAATCGTCAAATAGTTTGGCGCGCGCGCGTAACAGTCGTGGCTGCGCTATTGTTGCTAGCAGCGCCGGCGCATGCTGCAGGTTCCGGGATGCCCTGGGAAGGCCCGCTCGATCAGATCCTGCAGTCCATCGAAGGGCCTGTCGCGCGGATCGCAGCCGTGATCGTCATCATAATGACGGGGCTGGCGCTCGCCTTTGGTGAAAGCTCCGGCGGCATGCGCAAACTCATACAGATCGTCTTTGGCCTTTCCATCGCGTTCGCCGCGACGAGTTTCTTTCTCGCATTCTTCTCCTTCGGCGGCGGCGCCGTTTTTCGTTGATTGGAGATGATGATGGACGGCACGATGACCGGATACGAAATCCCGCTCCACCGCTCGCTCACTGAACCGATCCTGTTGGGCGGTGCGCCGCGCAGCGCCGCCATTCTGATCGGCACGCTCGCCGCGGCGTTGTCGCTCGGCCTTCGCCTCTGGATTCCCGGCTTGTTGGTTTGGATCGCCGGGCACACTGGCGCCGTGATGATGGCGAAAGCAGACCCTGATTTCATGGCTGTCGCCGCACGCAGCCTTCGCCATAAGGCGCATCTCTCATGCTGAATCTCCGTGAGTACAAACAAAAGCCGACGCTCCTCGCCGATTACCTGCCATGGACGTGCTTGCCGGCGCCGGGCGTAATCTTGAACAAAGACGGCTCTTTTCAGAAGACGTTCCGCTACCGAGGACCGGACCTTGAAAGTGCAACGGAAGCCGAACTCGTCGCCGCCATGGCGCGGGTTAACAATGTCCTTCGCCGCTTTGGTTCCGGATGGGCCTTGTTCATCGAAGCGGCGCGCCATGAAGCCCATGATTATCCGCATTCGGAGTTTGATGATCCAGCGTCCTGGCTCGTGGAGCAGGAGCGGCGCCTACGGTTTGAGGGTGGTTTGGATACAAACCACGGGGATCAGTTCGAGAGCCGATATTATCTGACGCTATTGTGGCTGCCGCCGGCGGACGCCAAAGGCCGCGCCGAGAAGGCCCTTATTCAGCGCGCCGAAAAACACGATCCTGCGGGTTGGCGCCAACGTCTCGATAGTTTCGTCGACCAATGCGTCCGCGCCTTCGATCTATTATCCCATGCTCTTCATGACATTGAGCCGTTGAATGAT
>CAMYNO010000218.1 GCA_947259815.1 uncultured Parvularculaceae bacterium | reverse complement strand
TTTCGTGCTGATGTCCGGCGCCTTGTTTCTCTTCGTCGGCGGCGCTCTGGACTATTCCCGGTGGAATGCTGTTCGCGCCGATATGATCGAGTCGATGGACGCCGCGTCCCTCGCGGTTGCGCAACTGGCGTCCGACAATGAAACCTTGACGTCCGACCAGCTAGAAGCGTTCGGCGACCAGTTTTTCCTGGAAAATTTCAACTACGAAAACAATCTCCTGCCGGGATGGGATGTGACATTCGCCGTGCAATCAAGCGGTAATATCCGCACCTGCATGACGGGCCAGATCAAGACCTATCTGCTGACCGTCGCCGACATTAACAAACTCAACATGGATAAATGCGTCGAGATTACGCCTGAAGGCGCAGGCCGGATTGAGCTTGCACTGGTTCTTGACGTCACCGGGTCAATGGGTTGGAACGACTCAAGCGGGACACACAAAATGACGGCCCTTAAAGACGCTGTCGATGAGTTGCTGGACGTCCTTTATGACGAAGACGAAACCACCAGCGACAATGTCCGTCTTGGCGTTGTCCCGTTCAATCAGCATGTGAACGCCGGCGGCGCATCCAGTTGGGATGACACCAATTGGGGCGACCAGAACGCAGCCAGCTTTTATCATGGCCAGCGGTTTTTTCATGTCGATTCCCTTGGCAATATCGACATGAATACGAAGGTCAATCACTATCGTCTGTTCGATTCAGATCCCGACCGTTCTTGGGAAGGATGCGTCGAGGCGCGCCCTTACCCACTTGACGAGATGGACACAGTTCCCGGTGTCGCTCTTTCATCCTCTGATATTACAGACGCCCTGACAGCGCCGTCTTATTCCGACGAACCAGACAGCACCGTGCGCGACGCGTTCACGAACATGCCGGGACTATCAAATGGCCTGACCGAGAACGCACTCGCCAGCGCCGATAATTCGCGGTTTGTCCCGGTCTTTCTTCCCGATGAACCCGATTGTGGCAATTCCGCCTGCAAATACAGCAATAGCGGCACCACCCTGGGGTATAACTGGGCCGGGTTTTGGTACGACGATCCCGATGATGTCAGCGGCATCAGCGAAAACAGCTATGGCAACCGCGATTATGTCGACGACTACCGCTATACAAAATACAATCAGGGTACGCCGTTCGAAAAATATCTTCCGATTGCTTTCGCCATTCGCCAATCTCTGATTAGCGATCTTTTCAATCCTGATTTCACGGAATGGCTGAACTATTATGGCGCAGACGATTATGGAACAGACGAGTTTATCGGCCGTATCGGTTATGTCGGCTGGTGGAACAACACTACGCAGACTTATGATTACAAACTCGATCTTCCCAAGGGATCGTTCAGCGATGGACCGAACCCACAGGATTGCCCGCCGGCGATTACCCCGCTGACCAATGACCGCTCGGTAATCGAAACAGCCAAGACCGCACTGTCGCCCAATGGCGGTACGAACATTCCGATCGGCGCAATATGGGGCTGGCGCGTTGTTTCGCCTGGCGCGCCATTCACCGAAGCCATTGGCCCAGGCGAAATCGGCGTTGACAACACCACCGACGTCGATTGGCAAAAAGCGGTCCTGATCATGACCGACGGGTATAACGACTTCTCGGACGACAACACCAATTTCGGCTCGTCGCCATCCGCCTATGGCTTCGAGATCGAAGAACGCATGGGCGCCGGCATTAACCAGGCCGATGACGGTTCCCAGAATATGGAAGATGAAGCAGACAACAAGCTGCTGCGTATCTGTCGCCGCATGAAACAGGATAACATCCTCGTCTACACGATTGTGTTCGACGTCTCGGTCGGCAGCAATATTGAAACCGTGATGAAGTCCTGCGCGTCAGAGCCGACATCACCGTTTTTCTACAACGCTGCGAATGGCGCGGACCTTGAGGAAGCCTTCGGCCTCATTGCTGAAGACCTCGTCAAACTGCATGTTAGCGAATAAGAGGCGCCGGATATGTTTGTGCGTAATAACCGCAATCGGCTGACCGGCGCGAAGCGTCATTCGCTGACCGTCCGGCTGCTTGCAAGTCAGGATGGAACGGCGGCGATTGAGTTCGCCATCGTTGCGCCCGTTTTCATGGCGATGATGTTTTCGCTGTTTGAAGTCGGCTGGTACTTCTACGCAAACTCAATCGTGGACGCATCCGTTTCGGACGCCGCGCGCCTGGTTGAGACCGGACAGATACAGAAATCGACGGGTACGGACGCACAAAAACAACAGGCGATTTACAATGTCGTCTGCAACGTTCTGAAGCACTTCGGGGATTGCTCGACGCGGCTCACGGTTGAAGTCCAGACCTACGCCAATTTTGCCGCGCTCGCGGCGGACAACACGCCGGCGACTTGCGCGGATGCGCCACCGGCGGATGTCTCGGCCATACCGTTCAATACCGGCGGCGAACTTGCGATCGTACGCGTTCGCGTTTGCTACATCTACTCGACCGTCAACCCGGCAATTGGCGTCAATGTATCCGAACCCGGAACAAGCAAACGCCGCCTGGTGTCGTCCTCCGTTTTCCGTAGTGAGCCATATGCAACAAATGGGTCCGGTGGATCTAGCGGGTCCGGCGGATCGGGCGGATCGGGTGGAAGCTGATTATGTTTAGTCGCCTTATGAAAAAACTTGGCGTTTATCGCTCAATTCGCGCCGCCATCCACTGCCGTAGCGGCATGGCGGCTACGGAATTTGCGCTGCTGGTGCCCATCATGGCGGTGCTCTTTTTCGGCATATTGGAATTGTCCGAAGGCATGACAGCGAACCGCCGCGTTGCTGTTGCGGTGAACTCAGCGGCTGATCTTGCTGCGCAGTCTGAGCTGTTGTCGCCTACTGATATCGACGGCCTCATGGAAAGCGTCATCGCAATTCTGGAGCCGGCGCAGACAAATTCAGTCGACATCAATCTTGTCAGTGTCATCCTCGATGCGGACGGCGACCCCATTGTACACTGGTCGGTTCACTGGAACGAGGACGTGAAATCGGACGATCCTTATACCGAAGGGGAAGATTACACCAAACTGACCGAAGAGTTTATGCAAAACCCCAACGGTCTCATTCAGTTGCAGAACCGCTCGATCATCGTGGTTGAGATGAGCTATCCCTATAATCCGCAATTTGCAAAATGGTTCGTCAGCGATCCGATTCAATTCGACCGGTCGGCGAAACGCGCACCGCGGCGAGCGACACGGGTGCAGCTCTGCAATGACAGCTATACCAGCTGCACGACGTAAACGCGCAGGCTAGCGGGTCAACGGCTTGTATTTGATCCGTTTGGGAACGTCCGCATCGGCGCCCAACCGACGTTTCTTGTCTTCCATATAGTCTTCGAAGTTGCCCTCAAACCATTCCACATGGCTGTCCCCCTCAAAGGCCAGAATGTGCGTGGCGATCCTGTCAAGGAACCAGCGGTCGTGCGAGATGATGACCGCGCAGCCGGCGAAGTCTTCCAGCGCCCGTTCCAGTTCGCGTAACGTATCAACGTCGAGATCGTTGGTCGGTTCGTCGAGCAGAAGAAGATTGGCGCCCTCTTTCAGCATCTTCGCCAGCTGAACGCGATTGCGCTCGCCGCCCGACAGGCTGCCGACTTTCTTTTGCTGATCCCCGCCTTTGAAATTGAACCAACCGACATAGGCCCGGCTCGGCACTTCGCGTTTGCCAAGCTCGATCATATCGTTACCGTCTGAAATCTCTTCCCAGACATTCTTTTTTGCGTCGAGATCCTCGCGGGACTGGTCCACATATCCCATCTTTACGGTATCGCCGATGCGCAAGGTTCCGTCGTCCGGTTGTTCCTGATCCGTCAACATGCGGAATAAAGTCGTCTTGCCCGCACCGTTCGGACCGATGACGCCGACAATGCCGCCGGGCGGAAGCTTGAAGGTCAGATCCTCAAACAACAGCTTGTCGCCAAACGCCTTGGTCAGCCCGTCCGCTTCGATAACCACGTCGCCCAGACGCGGGCCGGCCGGAATCTGTATCTGTGCGGTGTTGATTTCTTCCTTAGAGGCCCGGTTGAGCAATTCCTCATAAGCATTGATACGCGCCTTGGACTTTGCCTGACGCGCCTTCGGACTCGCGTTAATCCAGTCGACCTCGCGGTCGAGGGATTTCTGCCGGTTCGCCTCTTCGCGTTGTTCCTGTTCCAGGCGTTTGCGTTTTTGATCGACCCAGGAGGAATAGTTCCCTTCATACGGAATGCCCCTTCCCCGGTCGAGTTCGAGAATCCAGCCAGTGACATTGTCGAGGAAATACCGGTCGTGGGTGACGAGTACGACGGCGCCGGGAAACTCCTTCAAGTGATGCTCCAGCCACGCAACCGATTCAGCATCGAGATGGTTGGTCGGTTCGTCCAGCAACAACAGATCGGGCTTTGACAGGAGCAGCCGCGCCAGCGCCACGCGCCGCTTCTCGCCGCCGGAAAGCTTGTCCACCGGCCAGTCGCCGGGCGGACAGCGCAGCGCCCCCATCGCCATTTCGATCTTCGATTCAATATCCCAGCCATCCGCTGCGTCGATCTCTTCTTGCAGCGACGACATCTTTTCCATCAGTTCGTCGGTGTAGTTCTCGCCAAGTTCCGCCGACACAGCATTAAAGGCGTCGATCTTTTCCTTGATCTCGCCAACGCCCTCCATGACGTTTTCGAAGACATTCTTTGATGGGTTGAGTTCAGGCTCCTGAGGCAAATAGCCGATTTTCGCGCCGTCAGCGGCATAAGCTTCGCCGTTAAATTCGGTATCGACCCCGGCCATAATCTTCAAAAGCGTCGATTTCCCGGCGCCATTGACCCCGACAACCCCGATTTTGGCGTCCGGATAGAACTGTAAGTGTATGTCTTCTAATATCTTTTTCCCACCAGTGAATTGTTTGGTGAGACCGGACATAAAATAGATATATTGGTATTTAGACATAGGTCGAAATGCTCAGGCTGAGGGTTAAACGGCGTTGCTCAGGGGAAACAGCGGCGGGTCTTATCCCGCTCCGCCCGGTATTTCAACGCACTGAGACGTTTTCGATTGCCCGGTTTCTCCTTATATGGAGAGTGTGACGGGATAAATGGGGTTAGAGGGGTACCAGACGGCATGTCTTATGTAGAGAAAACACTGGCGGGTGGGGAAGAACTCATTCACCGCGCCAATTTCAACTGGACCTATTCCTTTTTCCCGGTGATGTGGTTTTCGATTGGCGCAGCGACGTTGGCCCTGTTTGGCTATATCCAGTTCGTCGCTCATGTTCCCTATGAGGAATTGCGGATCGGCTGGTGGTCGGCGGGTACGGCCGCATTTGCCGGCTCAGTCATACTCACCAACCATCTGATCATATTGATCACGACAGAGATCGTCGTCACGACATATCGCTTTGTCTATAAAACCGGCCTTATCTCCCGCAACACGCAGGAAGTGAGCCTCAACAAGATCGAGGAAATTACACTGCACCAGTCGGTGATGGGGCGTTTCCTTGGCTTCGGCAAACTGGTGCTCAGAGGCACGGGTGTCGGCGTCATCCAGTTGCCCGACCTCGACAATCCGATCAAGCTTCGCAAGATTATTGAAAACGCGAAATCTTCCATGCGCACGACCGGCCGCGGCGACGACTAGCTTTAGACCTGATTATTGGTGAGGTAATTCACGCCATCCATCCTTCGCGATAAAATTTTTCCTTCACCCTGAGGGAGCCGAAGGCTCGTCTCGAAGGGCGCAGGAAAAATTTCCCTCAGGATGAAGGCGGTGTGATCGATCGGATCTGCAACAGGCTCTACGCTTTACGACGCCCGATAGAAGAACTTCTTGAAACCGCCGCTATCGAATGGCGACCACTCGTCATGGTCCTGCGCCAGACGATCGGCAATCGCGTACATCGCAAATGGATTGACGCCTATGCCGAAATGGCTCGCGGGGAGTTCAATATTCTCCGTGCAGGGATTGTCTGGATGCGGATCTTGAATTGATCCCTGCCAGGCAACGATGCCGTCGGTCTTTGAATAGATCGACGTTGTCGGCGCCAGCGGCGGCACGCTTAAATTCTCGATCCGCTCCAGTTCGTGCAGTTCCGGTTCTCCATTGACCCGGTCATAAACATGACGAGCGTTGGAATGCGCGCGCGGCGAACGAATGGGACTGCCCAATGTGATAACGCTGCGCACCAGGTCGGGGCGCGCTTTGGCAATCTCACGCGCAAAAACGCCGCCAAGGCTCCAGCCTATGAGAGAGACCGGGTCGTCCCCATTGTCGGCATGAACGCGTTCAAGCAGATCCAGCAGTTCCGCCTCGCGGTCGGCGTTGAAATGCATGTTGCGGCCCATACCCCAGGCATGTGCGGCGTAACCAAGATCCTTCAGTAGACCGCGCAATGGCCGGGTCGATCCGTCGCTGGCGAGAAAACCCGGCAATACAATCACCGGGTGCCCATCGCCGCGCGGAAGCCGGCGCAACAAAGGACGCAATGTCATGAACCATCCAAGCTCGAAAACCGCGCGGCCTTCGGCAAGGGTCCAGAATAAATGCGGCGGTCGTGCGCCTTCTTCGTCAATAAGCGTGCTCGCCGCCATAGCGTTATGCCTTTACTGAATACTTGTAATAAACATGGGGTGCGCCGCCGTCGCTGGCAAGACCATGCTACGCCGCCTCGCCCGCGATATCCTTCAGCGCCGACAAGTGTTCGCCGAAAGAGTCATCCAGGCATTTTGCATAGAACTCAGGATCAGGCATCGCTTCACGGTCCGCCGTCGCGGTTACCGTAATGTCGTCGCAATAGCTGTGCACGACATGACCAATGCCCATGCCGTCAATCAGGCAAACCATGCCGTGGATCGACACCATTCGTGCGCCTGCGGAATAAATCGGCACCGGCGGCCCCGGAACATTCGTTACAATCGTATTGAAGAACGGCTTCATCCTATTGGCGAGACCGAACTGCGTGAACAAGCGCGCACCGAGGCCGAGGTAAAGCGCGGGATTGCTCTTGCTGATCTCGGTCATCTGCCGCGCGCCGACCGCATTCGTGACCGATTTCGACTTCTTTGTCTCACTCTGGACAAAGGCCATGCGTTCGACGGCGTCGTCGATATGCGTGCCGAGCGGCGCGCGCATAGCCGCGACCTGATTGCCCATGGTGTTGCGCTCTTTATCGTCGCGCACGGAAATCGGCGCAAAGGCGGCAAGCGTCGCTTCCGGCAACTCGTCTTTCGACAGAAGGTATTTCCGCATGGCCCCGCCGACAATCGACAGCATAACGTCATTCACCGTCGCGCCATCGGCGAGCTTGCGCATCGCCTTGATTTCGGAAAGCTTGAAGCTGCGCCCGTCCACGACGCGATAGGGCGATACCGCCTCGTTAAATCTTGTGCGCGGCGTCGACATCAAATCCTTGACGCTATAATCGCCCTTTGCCGTGCCGACCGCGACTTTGGCGAGCCCGGGTGCGGTCTTTGCAAACGCGCGCATCTGACGGACCGGCATGGTGAAAGCGCGTGCATAGCCCTTTGCAAAAAGCCCGAACTGATTTGGCACGCGATCCGGGCGCCATCGCGGTTTGCGCTTTTGTTTTTCAGCTTCCGGCGACAGCGTATGCAGCGCGTGCATGAGGTCGACGCCGGAGGCGCCGTCGATCGCCGAGTGATGAACCTTGGTCAGCAGCGCATACGCGCCCTTCGGCACGCCCTTTATTTTATCGAGCCCTTCGACAACCATGATTTCCCATGGCGGCCGTGTAAGATCGAGCGGGCGGGAAAAATTGCGCGCGGCAAGGATCTGAAGCTGGCGCCAGTCGCCCGGTTTCGGCAGCGCCGCATGGCGCACGTGATATTCGATATCGAAATCAGGATCTTCGATCCAGTAGGGATAGTCGATGCCGAAAGGGACACGGACCATGCGCTGACGCATTGAGGGCGCAAGATGCAGCCGGCCCTCGATAAACCGGAGAATGTCCTTGAACCGAACAAATCCGCCCGGCGCGGTAGACGGATCGTAGATGATGGTCGAGGCGATATGCAGCGGCGTGTTGGGACGCTCGAAAGCGACAAAGGCGGCGTCGAGACCCTGCAATTGCTGCATAGTATCCTCCTCTCCCATCGGCGAACCGAGGGGGTTCTATTTGTTATTTTCCATAGGATAGAGCGGGATATTAGAAGGGTCCACCTAACCGGCGGCGGCGATGGTTAACGGGCGAAAGCCGCAGAAAGTATGGGCTCCAGGCCGTTTTTGTCGTCCTCGTCGAACATTCCTTTTTCATCGGAATCGACATCGAAGACAGCGATCAAACGGCCCGATGGATCTTTGACCGGCACGACGATCTCGGACTGTGATCGCGCATCGCACGCGATGTGCCCGGGAAAGGCGTGAACATCTTCCACGATCTGGGTTTCGCCGGTTTCCGCAGCCATTCCGCATACGCCCTTTCCAAAGGGTATGCGCAGACATCCAAGCGTTCCCTGATAGGGGCCGATCACTAACTCGTCCTGCTTTTCCGGATCGACGACATAAAACCCGGTCCAGAAATAATGATCGAACGCATGGTGCAGAATATTGGAAACGGTCGCCATGCGCGCCGTCCGGTTTGGCTCACCGTCAAGTACGGCGGCGATCTCCTTCGCGACGCGTTCGTAAGTATCCCGCTTGGTCATGCCTGACGCCCTATGGAGAATGATAATTTCGGCAGATCGCCAATCGCCACCTCAACATGGTCGCCGGGGTTAAGGGCGCCGACGCCGGCGGGCGTGCCCATGAAAATAAGGTCGCCGGCGCGCAGTTCAAATAACCCTGAGAGCGCGCAGATAACTTCCGGCACTGTCCAGATCATGGTTGAGAGCATCGCATCCTGACGGATATCGCCATTAACGCGGGTAACAAGGCGCGCATCCCGCGGCGGAAACTCTGTCGATCGACCGATTGGACCTATTGGCGCAGAACTATCGAACGCCTTTGCCGTATCCCACGGCGCGCCTCGCTTCTTTGCAGCGGCCTGAAGGTCGCGGCGCGTCAGGTCGCAGCCGCAAGCGGTCCCGAAGATCAGCGCGCCGGCCTCTTCGCGGGTCTTCAGATCGCGCCCGCCACGATGCAGCGCGACGACCAGTTCGCCCTCGAAATGCAGATCATCCGTCCCCGGCGGATAGGGAACGACGACGCCCGAAGGGACGACAGCATCCGCAGGTTTTGTGAAGAATACCGGCGGATCGGTTTTTGCGTCCCCGCCCATTTCCTTCACATGATCGGCGTAGTTCTTGCCGATGCACAAAATACGGCGCACCGGAAACGCCCCGCCGCCATGAACAGGGGCAAAGGGCTGAACCGGCGGGTCGAAAACGAATTGGCTCACGCGGAAGGTTTCCCGTTTTTTACGTCGGCGCCTAAAAGGCCCTTGCCGGGCACATGATTGACCTCAAGACGGACGCCATCGGGGTCTTCGAACAGGATTGAATAATAACCGGGCGCCCATGAGGCCTCTTCCGGTCCATGCACAATCGTCGCGTCGTCGCGACCTTTCAACCAGTCATGTATTTCCTCAATGGATTCACGGTCCTTTGAGCGAAAACATAAGTGATGCAACCCGGCGCGGGTCTGCACGAACCGGTCACCGGCGTGTTTATCCTCCGGCGGGCGCACGCCCAACGCGGTTCGCGCGCCGACGCCGTAAAGCATCTGGTCATTGTCAAGAACGAGCGTCATGCCCAGATACGGTAGAAACGCACGATAAAACGCCGTCGACTTTGCGTAATCGCCTGCAGTCAAGACGATATGAGCGATGCCGTTGATGTCCATTGCGCACCCTTTCACGGCGGCGGCAATGGAGAGGTCACATCGCCGCCAGAGTTTTACAGGATATTCTGACCTGTCTTGGCCCAATCGTCGAGAAAAGCCTGCAGGCCTTTATCCGTCAACGGATGGTTGGCGAGTCCTTTCAACACGCCCGGCGGTATCGTCGATACATCCGCGCCGGCGATGGCGGCGTCTTTTACATGATTGGCGGAGCGAATGGAGGCCGCGAGGATCTCCGTTCGGAAATCGTAATTATCGTAGATCATGCGAATTTCGCGGATGAGATCCATGCCGTCGATATTGATATCGTCAAGGCGGCCGATGAAAGGCGAAATGTACGTCGCCCCGGCTTTCGCCGCCAGCAACGCCTGGTTAGCGGAGAAGCACAAGGTGACGTTGGTTTTAATCCCCTCGTCCGTCAAGGTCTTGCAGGCAATAAGGCCGTCGATTGTCAGCGGCAGTTTCACGGTGACGTTGCCGGCAATCTTCGCCAGCGATTTTCCTTCCGCGATCATCTTGTCGGACTCAAGCGCGGTCACTTCGGCGCTGACCGGCCCGTCGATCAGAGCGCAGATTTCAGCGACCACTTCGCGAAAATCCCGCCCCGACTTCATCACGAGGCTCGGATTGGTGGTGACGCCGTCCACAAGCCCGGTAGGGATAAGCGCTTTGATTTCCGCAATGTCGGCGGTATCGACAAAAAATTTCATGACACGGTCTCAGCCTTTGCAATTCAGGGGCGTACTAAGCAGATGTCGCGGCCACTGTAAAAGGCTTCCCGCCTAGCGGCGGCTCAATAACCCGATTATCTCTAATCCGGTCTTTAGCGCGCCTCCATAGCGATCACGCTGGCGCGACGGATCGACATACGCCCTTGTTTTTGCCCGGAAAGGTTGCGATATCGCCGGCTCGATTTTTACCCGATTTAGGCGTAGCCTTGGCGGCATGAGAGCCGCGCAGACAGGGCGGGCGCGCGATGGAAACGATAACGAATAGCGGCATCTAAAGAATGACAACAATCACTCCAGAAGACCGCGCCATTGTAGTGCGCTTTGCAGGGGACTCCGGCGACGGCGTTCAGCTTCTCGGCAGCCAGTTTGCGGAATCGACGGCGCTGGCCGGCGCCGACTTTGCGACGTTCCCGGACTTTCCCGCTGAAATCCGCGCGCCCGTCGGCACCACCTTCGGCGTCTCGGCATTTCAGATCAATCTCGGCGCACGTCGCATTTCAACGGCGGGCGACCAGCCGGATGTTCTCGTCGCCTTCAACCCGGCGGCGCTCAAGGTCAATCTTTCCCGTCTGCAAAAAGGCGCGCTGATTATTCTCAACACCGGCGCCTTCAACAAACGCAACTTCGCCAAGGCCGATATCGCCGTCGATCCGCGCGAGACCGGCGAGCTTGACGATTTCCAGGTGATCGAAATCGACGTCTCGGCGCAGTCGCTGGAGGCGGTGAAACCGCACGGGCTTTCAAAGTCGGATGCCGAGCAGTGCAAAAACTTCTGGGCGCTGGGCGCCGTACTGTGGATGTTCGGCCGCGACCGCGACCCGATCAAGAAATGGGCGACGGCGAAATTCGCCAAGAAAGCGCCGGAAGCGCTGGCGGGAAACATCGCCGCTCTCGATGCCGGCCACGCCTATGCGGAGACGGCGGAGCTTTCCGCAGAGATCCCGCAATTCGTCATTGGCGAGGCGGAGATGGAGGCGGGCGAGTACCGCTCCATCACCGGGGCCGAAGCGATCTCGCTCGGCCTTGCCGCTGCGGGAGAACTCGCCGGCAAGGACATCATGTTCTGCGGCTATCCGATTACGCCGGCGTCATCGATCCTGCATTATCTCTCGCGCATGAGTGAGCTTGGGGTTGCGACCTTTCAGGCGGAAGATGAAATCGCCGCCTGCTGCGCCGCTATTGGCGCTTCCTATGGTGGCAAGATCGGCGTCACCTCCTCGTCCGGTCCGGGGATCGCGCTGAAGACGGAAGCCATCGGCCTTGCGGTGCAAACGGAATTGCCGCTCGTCATCATCAATTCCCAGCGCGGCGGGCCGTCGACCGGCCTGCCGACCAAGACCGAACAGTCGGACCTTTATCAGGCCGTTTACGGACGAAACGCCGACACGCCGGTTCCGGTTCTGGCGACGGCCGGACCGGGCGACTGTTTCGATGCAGCGAT
>CAMYNO010000217.1 GCA_947259815.1 uncultured Parvularculaceae bacterium | reverse complement strand
CGTGATTCTCCGGCGGCAATCCATCGAAAGAATGCGCCGGTCCTTCATCCTCGCCGAGGATGGAGACGACAAACCCAGGCCGATAAGTCTTAAAGGCTTCATCGGCCTTGTCGTAGCTACTGACAATAATTTTGGACACCGAACGTCCGACGCCCCTTCAATTCAATACTAACTGGCGCACACGCTGCGCCGACACGAAATAACGACCCTAACCAGGAATAGTAAGCATAGTTTTTTCACAAAGCACGCAAATCGCGCCATTGTTATCCGCCGTAATCGCTTGTTAACCATCAAGGCTCTGAAAAAGCGTAGTGAATCTGGCGAGGTATTTTTCCTGAGCCTCAACCGCCGACATTGCTTTCAATTCGATCGCAGTAATGCCGCGGGGGGCGCCGAAAAATTGACGGGCCTCCGCCGGCTGGAATCCGGCCAACTGGATTGCTTCGAAATAGGCAGACGCCTGGTCGGCACGCTTTATCGTCTTCTCGACAGTTTCGGGCAGGTCGGCCGGTAATGTGAACCGCAGATGGATCGCCTGCGCCAGGCGCTTTTCGATGACTTTGTACTGGCCGCCAAGTTGCGCTTTGAACGGCGAGATCATGTCGCCGATAACGAATTCCGGCGCATCGTGAAGGAGGGCGGCGAGTTTCCATTTCACGGGCCAGCCGGGCTTTAACGCGCCGCAAAATTCCTCAACAATCAGTGAGTGTTGGGCGACATTGAACGGCAAGTCACCCATGGTTTGACCATTCCAGCGTGCGACGCGGGCAAGGCCGTGCGCGATATCTTCGATCTCGACGTCAATCGGCGCAGGATCAAGCAGATCAAGGCGCCGCCCGGACAGCATGCGTTGCCACGCGCGGGGGGCCTGATCGGTTTTTTTTCTGGCTGGAAGGCTTTTCATTGCTGTCTCTTGGCGAAAGGACAGCCCGCCTATCAGAGCGCCAATTTTACTGCAAGTGCGCGACGAGTTGCGTGCCTGACGCGGCGAAGCCGCTTGCCGACGGCGCCGCAGTCGACAAGAATAGGCGCTGTAAAGAGTTCAATAATGAACCAGACAAAGGAAAGGACGGGCCGTGTGAACCGGTCCGGTAGGGGCGTAAATTATGGCTTCTCAAGATTATGAAGAACGAAAAGGCGGCGGCGGCATTTTGCTGGCGACGCTGGTTATCCTGATTTTTCTGGGCGCGGCGCTTTCCGCGGCGGCGTATATTTTTGGCGAGCCGGACCTGACGGTCATTGAGTCGGTTGGCGCAGGTTTCGGCGGACTGGCGGCGTTGATCGTCGGTCTGTTTGCGGCCGCGATCGGGGTCGTTCTCGGCCTCTTTGGCGCATTGGCGGGAATCGTTGCGGCGGGCGGCGCCGTTGCGCTGACGTTGTTTATTGTAGCCTCGCCAATAATCGCGATTATTTTGCTCGTCTTGTTGATGCGTTCGCGCAGCAGCGATTGTCCGGACCCGGATGCTCATCAATAGGATTTTGATTATGACAGCGTGCGAATAATCCGTTTCCGGATTATTCGCCGTCGTTTTCGTTTTCGCCTTCCTCAGGATCGTCGGTCTTCGGGCCGAAAAGTATGTCCAGTCCGGTGCGGACCAGCTGTTCCTCCGGCGTCGGTTCGGAGGCGGCATTTTCGCTTTCGTCGCCGGATTGTTCTTCGCTTGGTTCAGCGCTGTCGCCTGCGGGCTTTTGCGCGCCGCCAAGCAGTTCGGAAAGCCCCTCCCGCAAGGCTTCTTCCGGCGATGATGGCGCCGCCGCGCCGCCAAGAAATCCGCCAAGCGCATTTTGCAAGGCCGCTTTCGCGAGCGTCTCTCCATCTATGCCGATGGACGGCTCGGCGAATGTGCCGCCGATGCGTACGGGTACGGCGATAGATTGTCCTTCCGCACCGTCGGCCGTGCTCGTTGCCTTGGGCGCAAGGCGCAGGTCAATCGTTTGCGCGGCGAGATTCACCTGACCCTTGCCGGTCATTGTGAGATACGGTCCCCGCATGGATATTGTCGGTGCATCGACGAGGCCGTTCGTGATCGAAAAGTTTGAAAGGAATGTTGAGAAATCGGTTTCTTCCCGTGGTCCGCGCGCGGTCGCGACAGCATTCGCCAGGGCGGCCGGATTGATCCCGCCGGTCCGCAACGAATTTGCGGCTTGCGCGATCTTGGCGATATTCACGCCCTTTAACGCGCCATTCGACAAGTCAAAGCCGCCGGCGCCGTCAATCGATGACATGATCGCCGCCTGACTGTCGCCGCTGGCGACGAATTCCAGTTTAAAGGCGCCAAGCCCGAGCAGGTTGTCGTGTTTCAAAAGATCGACCGACAGGGGCTGCGCATTGACCGCCTCCATATCGAAATTGCCGGCAAAGGACGGGACAGCGCCGCGCGCATTGACCACAACCCGGCCGGATCCTTGTCCGCCATACATTGCCAGTTCAGGGATATCCGCGGTCATTCGTCCGTTGTCGATAGTCACCTTCAGGCGGCTTTCACCGATCTCGAGATCGTTGAGCAGAATTTCATCGGCGGAAATGTCGAAGTCGGCGTCAATGTTGCGCAGACCGGTCATGTCCATTGTTGCGTCGGACCATTCCGGGAACCCTTTGGTGCTGGTTGACGGCGGCGGCATATAGGGGCGCAGGTCAAGCAGCTCCGTAGACAGAACGCCTGACGCGCGCGGTTTCGCGCCGGCCCAGTCGAGTGTGAGCGAGCCTTGCGCCTCGACCTCGTCAAAACCGATATCGGCGCCGCTAAGGCGCATCGCCGTTGCACCGCCTTCGATATTGCCGGCGAGGGCGAGACTGTCGAAGCCCGGCGCATCCTCCAGCGTTGCGCCCGCGAGCGCGGCAAAGGCGGGAAGGTCCGGCGCGTTGAAGTCAACCGGTCCCGTATAGGAAATCTGATCGGCGCTGACGACATCGAGATCCGCGCCCGCTTTTGTTTCCCCGACGGTGAGGTCGAGTTTTAAATTCGCGGGGTCGCCGGCCATCAAGGTCGAAAGGTCGGTGAGGATAAGGTCGACTTTTGTCGGCTCGCCCTGAAACACCATGGCGCCGTCAACCTCCAGCGGCGCGCTCAACGAGGTCAGGACGATGCCGATGTCGATATCTTCCGCAGCGTATGTGCGCCCGGCGGTTTCGTCTTTATAGGCGGCGCGGCCGTCGACTATACGTACATCGCCAAGCTTGAGATCGCGCGGCTGGCGCGCTGCGCCCGAATTATCCGTGTCCTGATCGCCCGCGGCGGCAAGGTTCCAGTTCACCGATCCGTCGGCCTTTCGGATGAGGGTTATCGCCGGCTCGGTCAGCACGAATTGATCGACTTCAACGGACCCCGACAGCAATGGCAAAAGCCTGACGCCGACATCGGCGTTTTTCACGCGCGCCAGCGTATCGCCTTCAAACCCGTCGGCATTGGCGATGGTCAGATCGCTCACCCGAAACGCCGTCTTCGGAAAGATCCTGATCGACAAATCATCCCCGATCGTAACGTTTCGGCCAACGGCGTTCGACGCGGCGGCCTCGATCCGCGGCTTGTAGGTCGCAGTGGGGATAACCCCCGGCGCAATCAGCAAAACAGCGAGAATGACGCCGAGAAGGGCAAGAACAAAAAAGATAATTCGGCTCATAGGGGTTCAGATTCCGTAACTTGGGTACAGCGTGACAACGACGCGAGCGTGCGGAGAAGATAGACACTTACGCGGGCGATTTCGACAGACATACGCCCGTGTTTGGCAATCTATGCGACAGTTCGGCGAAAAAGTGAGGTTTCCGGCGTGAAAAATTAGCGCCGCTGCGCCGCAAACGGTCCCGAGCGTTCACCAAGCTTTTTGCTGTCGCGTCCAGATTCGATTTCAACAATGGAATCATGCGCCCATCAGTTCGCCGCGTAGCGGTAGCAAGGGGGGTGTTATCTTTGACAAACCCACGAGACGAGGAAGGCTGATTCGCAGCGCCATCACTGAAAAAGAGCCTATTCGCCCTTTTTCTCTGGCCTCTCGCCTTTCTTGGAAGGCGATTTTGCGATCTTTCGAACGACGGCTTCAAAAGCCTGCTTATCTCCGTCGCAGCCGAGTTCCTTCGCTTTCTCACGAAAGCGCTCAATCTGCGGCTTTTCCTTCGTTCGAAAGATCGCAAAATCGCCTTCCAAGAAAGGCGAGAGGCCAGAGAAAAAGGGCGAATAGG
>CAMYNO010000216.1 GCA_947259815.1 uncultured Parvularculaceae bacterium | reverse complement strand
GGCGGACAAATCTTACGCCGATGCGCAGCGCGAAAACTTCATCACAAAAAACTGGGAAGAGGCGACGCGGGCGCGCACGCCGGTGATCGCCGCCGTTGCCGGTTACGCGCTGGGCGGCGGCTGCGAACTCGCCTTGATGTGCGACTTTATTATCGCCGCCGATAACGCAAAATTCGGCCAGCCTGAAATTTCGATTGGCGCAACGCCCGGCGCCGGCGGCACGCAGCGCCTTGCACGCTTTATCGGCAAGTCAAAAGCCATGGAGATGTGCCTGACCGGGCGCATGATGGACGCCGAAGAAGCCGAACGCTGCGGCCTTGTCAGCCGCATTGTGCCGAAAGGCGAGTTGCGCGAAGAGGCGCTTCGCGTCGCCAAGCAGATCGCCGGCTACTCGCGGCCGGTTGTCCAGCTTGTAAAAGACTCTGTAAACCGCGCATACGAAACGACGCTGTCCGAAGGCGTTCGTTTCGAGCGGCGGCTCTTTCATTCGGTCTTTGCCTTCGAAGACCAAAAGGAAGGCATGGCCGCGTTCGTCGAGAAACGTAAACCGGTGTTCAAACACAAATAATATTGCGGATATCCCGCCTTGATGGAAAATCTTGTTTTCGCTTTTGCGATAATTGGCGTTCTCGGCGTTGGCGCTCAATGGCTGGCGTGGCGGACGAACCTGCCGGCTATCGTTCTGATGGCTATCGCGGGCGTTATCGCCGGTCCGGTGCTGGGTATTTTCACGCCCGCCGATGCGCCGCCGGGCGCGCCGCCGATGGAGGCGCTGTTCGGCGAGTTTTACCGTCCGATCATCGCGGTTGCGGTTGCGGTCATCCTCTTCGAAGGCGGCCTTCAGCTTAATTTTTCTGAAATTCGCGGCCTGCAGCAAGGCGTTCGCCGCCTTGTGGCGCCGGGCGTACCCATCGCATGGGCGCTAGGGGCGGCGGCGGCGCATTATCTTGCCGGATTATCCGTGCCCGTTGCATTACTGTTTGGCGGCATCATGGTCGTGACCGGGCCAACCGTCATCATCCCGTTGCTGCGCCAGTCAAAGCTCAATCCGCGTCCGGCGACACTGCTTAAATGGGAAGGGATCGTGAACGATCCGGTCGGCGCCTTGCTGGCGGTTCTGGTGTTTGAATTTCTCGCTTATGGCGGCGTGCACGGAACCCTGACGGAGATTGTCTGGTCGATCTTGCTCGCATCCATTCTCTCCGGCGCGCTTGGGTTTGCAATCGGGCGGTTCGCCGCCTCGTCCTTTCGCCGCGGCATGGTGCCGGAATATCTAAAGCCGCCCGTTCTGTTGACCCTGGTGCTGGTCTGTTTCGAACTCGCCAACCTGCTGCAGCACGAGGCGGGCCTTCTTGCGGTTACAGCCATGGGCGTGACCATGGCGAATTCGAAGATCGCAAGCATCAACGAGTTGCGCCTCTTTAAAGAGAACATCGCGGTTCTGCTGGTTTCCGGCGTCTTTATCATTCTGACAGCGAACCTCACCTATGAAACGATCCTGGCGCTTGGCTGGTCTGATCTGCTGTTTATCCTGGCGATGCTTTTTATCGTCCGTCCGGTGACGGTTTTTATCTCGACCATTGGCGCGGGGCTGCCGTTCAAGGAACGATTGCTCGTCGGCTGGATCGCCCCGCGCGGGATTGTCGCCGTTGCGGTATCCAGTTTCTTTGGCGTTGCGCTGATGGAAGCGGGCTTTGTCGATGGCGGCAAGCTGATCCCGCTCGCCTTCGCCATGGTGTTCGCCACCGTCATCGCCCATGGGTTCACCATTGGCCCGCTGGCAAAGCTGTTGGGGCTTGCGGCATCGGGACGGCCGGGCGTCCTTATCGCCGGCGCCTCGCCATGGTCGGTCGCACTGGCGGCGAAGCTCAAGGAAATGGATGTGCCGGTTATGGTCGCCGATGCAAGCTGGCGGCGCTTGAAACCGGCGCGGCTTGCGGACGTTCCGACTTATTACGGTGAGATCCTGTCGGAAGTCACCGAGCATCATATTGACCTCAACCGGTTCGGCTATCTCCTGGCGCTGAGCGGAAACGAAGCGCATAACGCGCTCGTCTCGACCGATCTGGCGCCGGAGCTTGGGCGCGCGGCGATTTTCCAGGTCAATGCCCGCGGCAAGGACGAGGACGATCGTCAGGCGCTTTCCTATACGTTGCAGGGACGCACCTTCCTGCATTCCGGCGCGCCGCTGGATGAGTTATTGCGCCGTCATTATTCCGGCTGGATCTATCAAAAAACCCGCCTGTCGGAAGAATATCCGCCCGAACAGTACAAACAGGATGTTGGCAAGGATCACGAAATTGTGGCCATCCTGCGCAAGGACGTTCTCTCCTTCGCCTCACAGGAGGCGCCGTTAAAGCCCGCGATTGGCGATACGGTGCTTGCCTATATCCCGAAGCCCGCTGAGCCGGCAAAGCCGAAACCGGCGCCGGAAAAGGGCGCGGCGGCGAGTGCGGACGGTACAAAGAGCGATTAAATTAAATTGCCGCCAATCATTATGAACACGGCGTTAATCGCATCAGAACATTGCTTGGTTTAACGCCGCATTAGCGCTTGAAAGGCTAGTTTTTCCGCGAGGAAAACCAATGCGCGCGCTGCAATCTTTCAGACTTTCAGAGAGTTCGCTGATGGCGGACTATGCTTCGCTGATGAGCGAGCAGTTACAGCGTCGCCGCGCCGATCTTGAAGTGCGCGCCGCGCGCGCCGCCGCCGAAAACGCAATCAAGGCGCGGTCTGAATTTCTCGCCAATATGAACCACGAGCTACGAACGCCGCTGAACGCGATCATCGGGTTTGCGACCCTCTTGCGCGGCGATGAATTTGAAATCCCCGAAGAGCGCATTCCGGAATATTCCGAATATATTCTTCAGTCTGCCGATCTTTTGCTTGGCCATATCAATTCGATCCTGGAGGTGGCTGCGATTGAAAGCGGCGGGGTGGAGCTTTCAAACCGGGCGCTTGATCTCAACATATTGCTGAGCGAAGCGATTGAGCGGGTGAAAATCCGTAAAGACGCCGCCGGTGTCGAGATTGCGCGTCGCAACGCCGAAGAAGAGATCCCGGTCTGGGGCGATGACGCCCGCATGGCGCAGGCAATCGATCACGTACTGCAATGCGCGGTCAAAGCCTGCGGCGAGGGCGGCCGCATTATTGTGCGCGCCGGATTTGACGAAAACGAACGCCCGGAAGTCGCGGTGCGCGATGACGGCGCCGGTTTGACCGAGGAAGAAATCACAGAGGCGCTTGGCGCGTTCAACGAAGTCCATCGCGGGCTCGACCGCGCCTTTTCCGGTCCGGGCGTTGGATACGCAATCGCCAAGACTTTTGTTGAAATGCAAAACGGCCGGTTTTTCATCAAGAGCCGCAAGGGGAAGGGAACGCTTGTGCGCCTCGCATTCCCCGAACCGCCCGCCGACGACATCGCCTTAACGCAATCCGCTACTTCATCAGAAGACGCCGTCGCTTTGGAGACGAGCCATGCAGCCTAACGCCATCAGAAAATCGTCAATTGTCAGCAAAGGCGCTGCCGCGCCAACCGCGGAAGCCTACGACACCGCCTTTCAGGAAAAGCCCCGGGTCGGCGCCGTCGTGTCCGTTACCGGATCTCATGCGCTGGTCCTGCTTGAACCCGACAAGCATGAAGAAGAGCGTAACTTCAAGCCGCAGCTTGGCGCCATCATGTCCATTGATGCGGGCCACGCTGTCGTTCTTGGCCTTGTCTCGGCCATGAGTGTACCGGCGCCGTCCCATGACAGCGCCGTACAGACGATCCGCATCATCGAGATGGAGCTGATCGGCGAATTTTCCAAGCCGACGGTCAACGCCCCGGCGCGGTTCAAGCGCGGCGTTTCAACCTTTCCGACGCTGGGCGACGGCGTTCATGTGGCGACGCGGGATGAGCTAACGGCGCTCTTCGCTATTAACGGCGCATCGAGCGTTCGCATCGGTGTTGTCAAACAGGACGCGCAGATACCGGCGACCGTCAATGTGGACGAGTTGTTTTCACGCCATTGCGCCATTCTCGGGACAACCGGCGCCGGCAAGTCCTGTGCGCTGGCGCTGTTGCTGCGCCAGGTGCTGGAGCGTTACCCGCACGGCCATGTGGTTATTCTGGACCCGCATAATGAATATTCGAAAAGCTTCGGCGACAGCGCCGTTGTCTTCGATCCGACGACACTGACCCTGCCTTACTGGATGCTGACTTTCGATGAGCTTGTGGAAGTTCTCTATCCGGGTAAGGATCGGTATGCTGAGGAAATAGAGATCCTTGCGGATATCGTGCCGGCGGCGAAGAAACAGAACGTCACGGCCGTCAGCCGCACAAATTCCCGGCTTCGTACCGATATGTCGACGATCACCGTCGATACGCCGACCCCGTACCGCATATCGGAACTGATCGGCCTGATCGACAAATCTCTCGGCGCGCTCGACGCCACGCGAAATTCAGCGCCATATAAACGCCTGCGCAATCGTATCTCGACGATCAGCCAGGATGCGCGTTTCAGCTTTATGTTCGGCGGGCTGACGGTGCAGGATAATCTGACCGAGTTCTTAAGCCAGATCTTCCGCATTCCCGTCGATGGCCGCCCGGTGTCGATCATCGAGCTTGGGGGGCTGCCCAGCGAGGTCGTACAGGTCGTCGTCTCGGTGATTACACGCCTTGCGCTGGAATTCGGCCTCTGGAGCAATGGCGCCGCGCCGATCGCCCTTATCTGTGAAGACGCGCACCGCTATGCGCCCGCCGATCCGAATGAAGGGTTTGGGCCGACACGGCGTTCGTTCATCCGTCTCGCCAAGGAAGGCCGCAAGGTTGGCGTATCGCTCTGGGTTGCGTCGCAGCGGCCGACGGAACTCGATCCGACAGTGCTTTCCCAGTGCAACACGATCTTTGCCATGCGCCTTGCCAATCAGGCGGATCAGGAGGCGCTGCGCGCCGCTGTCCCCGATGCGTCGACCAGCCTGCTTTCCTGTCTTCCCTCGCTTGGGTTAGGCGAGGCGATTGCGGTCGGCGAGGGCGTACCCATGCCGACCCGCATACGCTTTGACGCTTTGCCGCGTGAATCCGTGCCGCGCAGCCTGACGGCGAGTTTTTCCGACGGCTGGTCGGTCGAGCTGGAGGACGCGGGCTTTATTGACCGCATTGTCGAGCAATGGCGCGCCCAGAAAATGCTGGTGCCCGACTGGAGTTAGTCCGTTGGGCTTGATACGCGTTGCGCCTTCGTCAATGCTTCGAAGAGGGAGGCGAATCGATGAGATATTTACTGATAGTTTTTGCGCTTTTTAGCGTCTGCGCGGCCCATGCCGCCGACGGTGTCGCCATTCTCGTTCATGGCGGGGCCGGCGCGCTGGAGCGCGGGAAATATACGCCGGAGGAAGAGACCGAATATAAGGCCGCGCTCAATGATGCGCTGAACGCCGGTTATGACGTGCTGCGCGACGGCGGCACTGCGCTGGACGCGGTGGAGATAACCATCGCGATGCTGGAGGATTCGCCCCATTTTAACGCGGGCAAGGGCGCTGTCTTCACCCGCGACGGGCGCAACGAGCTTGATGCGTCGATCATGGACGGGGAAACGCTAAACGCCGGCGCGGTCGCCGGCGTGACAACTGTCAAGAACCCGATCCGGCTTGCGCGCGCGGTGATGGAAAAATCCCGCCATGTCATGTTTGCGCGCGACGGGGCGGAGGCCTTTGCGCAAGAGCAGGGGCTGGAGATTGTCGATCCGGACTATTTCTATACGGAACGTCGCTGGCGCACGCTTCAGGACGCTCTCGAAAAAGAAAAGAAGGGCGGCAAACACGGCGCATTGCCCGTCGATACGAAATTCGGCACGGTCGGCGCCGTCGCCCTCGATGCGCACGGCAATCTCGCCGCCGGCACCTCGACCGGCGGCATGACCATGAAACAGTGGGGCCGCGTTGGCGACTCGCCGATCATCGGGGCGGGAACCTATGCGGATAACAATTCCTGCGCCGTCTCGTCGACCGGGGACGGCGAGTTTTTCATCCGCCTTACCGTGGCGCGCGACATCTGCGCCCAGGTGGAATATGGCGGCAAATCCGTCGCGGCGGCGACCGAGGATATTATTCACAAGCGCCTGACCGCGATGCAGGCGTCGGGCGGGGTTATTGTCTTGGGCGCCGATGGCGATTATGCCATGGCGTTCAATTCAAAAGGCATGTTCCGCGGCGTGAAAACCGCCGAGGAACATCGCGTCGCGATTTACGGGAACGAATAAACATGCCCAGCTTCGCCGCCGGCGTCGTAAAATTTCAAAAGGACGTATTTCCGAAAAAGAAGGACCTCTTCGAGCGGTTGAGCAAGGGCCAGTCGCCGGAGGCTCTGTTCATTACCTGTTCCGATGCGCGCATCGAAACGGCGATGATTACCCAGACCGATCCGGGCGAGTTATTCATCATCAGGAATGCGGGCAATATCGTGCCGCCCCATTCAAGCCACACCGGCGGCGTCACGGCGTCGATAGAGTTCGCGGTGGCTGCGCTTAAAGTTCCGCATATTGTCATCTGCGGCCATACCGAATGCGGCGCCATGAAAGGCGCCATGGATCACGCACAGCTCGACGCCTTGCCCCATGTGCGCGAGTGGCTCAACTATTCGCGCGCGGCCGTCGAGATCGCCAACGCCAAGGGAGACGGAAAGAGCGAAGACGAGCGCATGAAACTGCTACTGGAGCAGAATGTCATCCTCCAGCTTGCTCATGTGAAGACCCACCCGACGGTGGCGTCGGCCATCGCCCGC
>CAMYNO010000215.1 GCA_947259815.1 uncultured Parvularculaceae bacterium | reverse complement strand
CTCGGGTTGGCGATCTGTTGATTATCCTGAACGCGCTATTACGCGGCGGCGGCCTGTCGCTTTCCATTGAAGCGTTGAAAGCCGCCAATGTCGACCTTGTCGCCGCTGCTACCGCTATCGCCAAAACCTTCGCCGCGCTGGAGGCGCCGGGAAAGCCGCCGGACCCGGCGTCATTGGCGGAGGCGTAGAAAAATGGGCGGGCTGGTTTTCCTTCGCCGTGTTGCGGCTCGGCCTTGCGCCCGCCGCGTTCTGGTCGCTTACGCCCGCCGAATGGGGCTGGCTGGTTGCGGCCGTTTCCCCTGACGGCGACGCGCTCGAACGCGCGGGACTAAACCATCTTATCGGTCAGTATCCGGATAAAAAACATGAATGAACGATTGAACATCAGCTATGACGCAAGCGGGCTTTCCGCCGGACTCGGCGAGGCCGGGGCGGAGATAGAGCGCATTGCCCGCGATCAGATTGCGCCCGCCGCCGCGCTGATTGACGAGGCGTTTTCGACCGCCGCGGTTTCGATCCAGTCCAATCTGGCGCGGGCGGCGGAGCGCGGTGAGCTTTCGTTGAAGAAGCTGACAAGTGCGCTGGTGCGCGATCTGCGCCGCTTCGCGATTGACTCGCTTGTGCGCCAGCCGATCCAGAATTTGATAACCAACGCCTTGACGGCGCCCTTTGGCGGCGCCGGTTTCGGAGGGGCAAGGGCCGCCGGCGGTTCGGTCGCGGCGGGTCAGCGTTATCTTGTCGGCGAACGCGGCCCTGAATTCTTCACTCCCTCACAAAGCGGCGCGATCTCGCCGGCGGGCGGGGCGCCGATGACGGTCAATATTCACCTTCCCGGCGTTCAGGATGCGGAGAGTTTTCGTCGGTCCGAAACCCAACTTGCTGCGTCGCTCGCGCGGGCGGTGGGACGCGGTCAACGAAACCTCTAACCGCGGCAGAAAGCTGAAAGGCGCCCTATGGCATTTCACGAAGTCCTTTTCCCTGTCGATATCGCGCTTAATTCCGAGGGCGGGCCGATGCGCCGAACCGATATCGTCGCGCTCGTTTCCGGCCATGAGGAAAGAAATTCTCCCTGGGCCGGATCGCGCCGCCGGTTCAACGCTGGCTATGGTGTTAAATCCATAGACGATATCGAGGACGTGATCGCCTTTTTCGAAGCGCGCCACGGCGCGCTTTACGGCTTTCGTTTTCGCGACCCTTTCGATTTTAAGAGCTGCCGCGTCGCGGCGTCGCCGGATGCAGGCGATCAGTTGATCGCAAGCGGCGACGGCGAAGCGACATCATTTCAGTTAGTCAAACGATACGATTCCGGCGGTGCGTCCTATGTCCGCCCCATCAAAAAACCGGTGGCCGGTTCGACAATCGTTGCTGTCGACGGCGTTCTGCAAGCGGCGGGCGATGATTATTCCGTAGACGAAGCGAGCGGCGTTGTCAGTATTGCCGAGCCGCCAGCGCCCGGCGTGGCCATTACGGCGGGCTATATTTTCGATACGCCGGTGCGGTTCGAAACCGATGAACTGCGCATCAATCTCGCCGCGTTCAAGGCCGGCGACATCCCGTCAATCCCGCTGATAGAGGTGCTTGCCTGATGCGCGCCATAGACCCTGAACTGAAATCCCATCTGCAAAGCGGCGCGACGACGCTCGCCACCTGCTGGCGCATTACGCGCAGGGATGGATATGTCGTCGGCTTTACCGATCATGACCGAGCGCTTTCATTCGACGAAACGACATTCAGCCCGGAGAGCGGCGCCAGCGGATCGGCGATAGCCGTCAGCGCCGATCTCGCGGTCGATAACAGCGATATCGAAGGCGCGCTCGATGATGCGGCGCTCTCCGCCGTGGACCTTGCCGCAGGGCGCTATGACGGCGCGGTCGTTGAAATCTTTCGGGTGAACTGGGCCGCGCCCGAGCAGTGCGTGCTCCTGAAGAAAGGCGTCATCGGCGAGGTTTCCCGCGCGGGCGAGGCTTTCAAGGCGGAACTGCGCGGGCTTTCATCGGTGCTCGACCAGCCCGTGGGCCGGGTCTATCAGCGCCTTTGCGACGTCAATCTCGGCTCGGCGCCATGCGGCGTCGGTCTGGAAGAGGCGGGCTTGATGACCGCCGGTGAAGTCACGGCGCTGCGTGACGATCAGAGTTTTAATGCGACGGGTTTTGACGGCTTTGCCGACCGGTGGTTCGATCACGGATTACTCGTCTGGGTAAGCGGCGCCAATGCCGGGGCAAAGGCGCATATAAAATCGCAAAGCGCGTCGGGCGCGGTCTCGCTGTGGCTGCCGCCGGGAGCGGGCCTCGCGCCAGGCGATCAGTTCACGGCGAGCGCCGGATGCGACAAGCGCTTCGCCACCTGTCGCGACAAGTTTTCCAATGGCGTGAATTTTCGCGGGTTCCACCTGATGCCCGGCAATGATTTTGCCGTGTCCTATCCCTTGCGCGGCGAAAATAATGACGGCGGAAAAATCTCATGAGCAAGGTTCCATCCTTTTCCGCGACCATATCGCGTATACAGATCATTGACGCGGCGCGCGGCTGGCTCGGCACGCCTTATGTGCATCAGGCGAGTGCGAAAGGCGCGGGCTGCGATTGCCTAGGGCTTATTCGCGGCGTCTGGCGCGAGCTTTACGGCGGCGAACCCGAAGCGCCGCCCGCCTATACGCCGGACTGGAACGAGCGCCACTGGCGCGGCGGGGAGGAAAAATTGCTGGGCGCCGCCCGCCGCAATATGCGTGCGCGGGGCGATCTTGCTTTCGAGCCGGGCGATGCGCTGGTCTTTCGTGTCTGCGCTGACGGTCCGGCGAAACATTGCGGCGTTGCGATTGCGCCCGACCGTTTCATTCACGCCTATGCGGGCCGCGCGGTGATAGAGAGCTGGCTGTCGCGCTGGTGGCGCGAAAGACTGGCTGGCGCGTTTATCTTTCCGGGGGCGGAATAATGGCGCAGCTTTTGTTGACCGCCGCAACGACTGTCGGCGGCGCCGTCGCCAAGGTCGGGCTTGGCGGATTTCTCGTGCGCACCGTGGCGACGACCGCGGCGGCTTACGCCGCCGGCTATGTGGACAGGCTGATTTTCGGCCCGCGCAAGCGCTCGGTCGAAGGCCCGCGTCTTGACGGCTTTCAGCTTCAGGCAAGCCAGGAGGGCGCCGGCGTCGCCCGTGTTTTCGGGCGTGGGCGCATTGCGGGCCAGTTGATCTGGGCGGCGAATTTCAAGGAAACCACGTCGGAAACGACACAATCCTCAGGCGGAAAGGGCGGTCGGCCCGCCGCGCAAACAGCCTATACGGAGTATCTGTACTCCATATCCTTCGCCATTGGCCTGTGCGAAGGCGAGATAGACCGGATTGGTCGGGTCTGGGCGGACGGCAAGCCCTTTGATTTATCCGGCGCGAATGTGCGCATATATCGGGGAAGCGAAAGCCAGCCGCCCGACGCGCTGATCGAGTCGGTTGAAGGCGCCGGCGACGCCCCGGCCTTTCGCGGTCTCGCCTATATCGTGTTTGAAGATTTACCGCTGAAAGATTTCGGCAATCGCATTCCACAAATGTCGTTCGAGATCGAAAAGAGCCTGAAGGACAACGATCCGAACGCACTTGAAAACACGCTGACGGCGGTGACCCTGATCCCCGGCTCGGGAGAGTTCGTTTACGGAACAACCAAAGTGCTGCGCGAACTGGGCGAGGGCGCGAGCGCGGCGGAGAACGTTCACAATACCGCCGGCGTGACGGATTTTACCGCCTCGCTCGACGCGTTACAGGATGCGGCGCCAAATCTCGCCCATCTGTCGCTGGTGGTTTCCTGGTTTGGCGATACGGTTGACGCCGGCGTCTGCCAGTTGCGGCCCGGCGTCGACGCCATATCAAAAACGACAAGTCCTTATGAATGGAAAGCCGGCGGCGTCGCGCGCGCCGGCGCGCACCAGATTTCAAAGGTGGAGGGCGCCGCGGTGTATGGCGGCACGCCCGCGGACCGCGCCGTAACCGAAGCAATCGCCTCGCTCAAAGCGCGCAATCTGTCCGTGATGTTTCATCCTTTCATTTTGATGGATGCACCCGGCTTGCCATGGCGCGGGCGTATAAATACCGGCGCAAACGACAAAAGCCCGGCCGCCGCGTCAGACATTGCCGCATTTTTCGGAAGCGCTGCGCTGGCGGATTTTTCCCTTGCCGGCGGTGAGATCGTCTATGCCGGCCCGGCGGAATGGTCCTTTCGGCGCATGATCCTTCACTACGCCCATCTTTGCGCATCCGCCGGCGGCGTCGATGCTTTTCTTCTCAGCTCGGAACTTGTCGGCGTCATGAGCGCACGCGACAGCGCATCGACCTATCCGGCGATTGCGCAGATGAAGGCGCTCGCTGCGGATGTGCGGTCGATCCTCGGTCCGGATACGGAAATCTCCTACGGCGCCGACTGGTCGGAATATTTCGGTCATCAGCCAGCGGATGAATCTGGCGATGTTTTCTTTCATCTTGATGATCTGTGGGCCGATGCGAACATCAATTTTATCGGCATCGACAATTACATGCCCATGGCGGACTGGCGCGACGGTTTCGCCCATCTCGATGCGCTTGCCGGAGCAGCGGGGCAATATGATGTTGCCTATCTGAAATCGAATATCGGCGGCGGCGAAGGTTTTGACTGGTATTATGCAAGCCCGGCCGACCGCGACGCACAGATTAGAACGCCGATCACCGATGGCGCGTATGAAGAGCCATGGATTTATCGGTATAAGGATTTATGGAACTGGTGGTCGAATGCGCATCACAACCGCCCCGGCGGCGTGCGCGAAGGATCGCCGACCGGCTGGGTTCCGCGCTCAAAGCGATTTGTCTTTACCGAGACGGGCGCCCCGGCAATCGACAAGGGCGCCAATCAGCCGAATGTTTTTGTCGATCCGAAAAGTTCCGAAAGCGCGGTCCCCTATTATTCAACCGGGCGCCGGGACGATATGGCCCAGCGGCGCTTTCTGGAGGCGCAGGCGTCGTTCTGGGCCGCCGGCGCGAACAATCCGCTTTCGCCGATATATGACGGCCCCATGGTCGATGTCAGCCGGCGTTATGCCTATGCGGTCGATGCGCGGCCTTTTCTGGATTTTCCCGCGCGCGCCGATGTCTGGGGCGATGCGGCGAACTGGGAGACGGGGCATTGGCTGAACGGACGCCTTGGCCGGGCGCCGCTCGATTTGCTGGTGCAGGCGCTTGGCGCGGAAGCGGACTTTTCCGATATCGACGCCTCGGCGCTTTCCGGCGTCGTTACGGGATACCTCGTCGACCGGCCTTTGAGCCCACGCGAAATGATTGATCCGTTAGCGGATGTATTCCAGTTCGATGTGGTTGAAAGCGCGGGCGTGCTGCGGTGCCAGCCGCGCCTTGCCGGCGCTGTCGCCACGATGACGGCGAGCGATCTCGCCGCGCGGGACGAGGGCGCCTTTTCCCTGTCATTGGGGCAGGACACTGACCTGCCCGCGGCCTTACGTTTGGGGTTTCTGGACGAAACGGCGGACTTTGCGCCGGCGGTCGCCGAAGCGCGCGACCCGTCCGCCAATCCTCACCGCGAAGCTGGGGCGGAAATCGCCGCGGTCATTCCGGCGGCGGAGGCGGAGGCGCGTGCGCGGTCGATTCTCGCCGACGCATGGGTGATGCGCGAGCAATTATCGCTGGAGTTGCCGCCTTCGGCGCTGGAGCTGGAACCCGGCGATGCGATTGCCGTCAGCGAGCTTGGGTCCGAACGGCTCTACCGCATCACCGATATTGAAGACGGCGTGGCGCGACGGGCCGATCTCGTGCGGGTCGCGCCATCTGTCTACGAAAGCCCCGTTGGCGCCGCCGAATTTTCTGCGCCGGCGCCCGTCGATGTTTATGCGGCGCCAAGCTGGGAATTAATGGACCTGCCGCCACTCGCCGACGCCGATCCGGTCAAGCCATGGTTCGCTGCGTTTTCGGACCCGTGGCCGGGCGGCGCGGCGCTCTATCGCGGCGACGCAGAAACAACGCCGATCCTTTCCGCGCTGGCGCCGGCGCGGGCGGTCATGGGCCGGACGATATCAACGCTCGCGCCGGCCGCCGCCGGGCGCTGGATCGAGGCGGGCGTCGATG
>CAMYNO010000214.1 GCA_947259815.1 uncultured Parvularculaceae bacterium | reverse complement strand
CGGTTTCCTGTTCCGTACCCCAATCGAACCAGTAGGAACCATGAGCGTCGCGGTCCGGCTTGAAAAAGTTCCAAAGGCTGGGGAGCGTGTAATCATCGTGCCATTCGGCCCGGCGCATACGCATCCAGTCGCGGCTCGATAAATATATCGAGAAGGTCGGAACAATAGCGAAGTCACGCTCCAGCAGCGTTTCCATAACCTGGTTCCAATGGTCGGAACCGGGTTCGGCCGCCTGCGCCCAAAGTCGACCGGCATTTTCAAACCGGTGCTGCTCGTCGCTGTAATTATAATCGAGCGGATAATGTTGCAGGGTGCGGTCTTCAAACAGGGCTTCCGGCAGGCCGTACCAATGCTCCATCGAATTCAGCCCATGAGCCGAGGTATCGAGAACATCAGCATGGGCGACATCAAGCTGTGCATGATGCATGGTCGTGCGCAGGCCCTGCTTTCTCGCTTCTTCAAGACCGGCCCAAAGAATTTCCTCGGGCGCGCCGAAGAACTTCACGCCAACGGCGCCGTCATTCTTGAGCTTACGAATGCGCGCGCGCGCCTGAGCGGGCGTATCGACTTCACCCGCACTCCAACCCCGAAAGACCGGATACGGATAAATATTCGGCGCATCAATTTCATTGCGGGCCGAACGGCGGGCAAGCGTGGACGTCCACGCTGCGCCGCCCTGATTGCCGAGATCGCGTACCGTCGTAATGCCGTGGGCAAGCCAAAGGCGGAAAATATAGTCCGGGGGGACGCCTTGCCCCGTGCTCTCATCGTGAATATGGGCGTGCAGGCTGACAAAGCCGGGCAGAAGATATTTGCCGGTCGCGTCAATTTCGCGCGTACCTTGCGCCGGCCGGTTTTCCTGCTTTATCGGCAGGCCCGGAGCGCCAACGGACTTAATCTCCGTAATCCGGCCCCCCTCGACGACAATATCAATTGGGCCCATGGGCGGGGCGCCAGCGCCGTCAATGACCGTCGCGCCGCGTATCACCAGACGCTCATAGGGGCCTTCACCAATTGAACGCGTCGCGACTTCCTGTGCCTGTACCGCCGCCGCGCTGACCGCGAGCGATGCAATAACGCCCAGAATCACCGTTTTAATTTTCATGCGCCCCTCTTAACCCGACGAGTTTTGGATGGCGGACCCTACAAAGCGTTGCCAGCCGGCGCCAGTCTGAATACCAACCACTTGACTACATCTGTAGTCGTATGCTTAGACTACAAATGTAATCGCCATCAGGATGCAATGGATAAGCCGATTTCAAACGCCGAATTCGAGGTCATGGACGTGTTGTGGGCGGACAGCCCTCTCGCCGCATCCGATGTTGCCGGCCGGGTTGCCAAAAAGACGAAATGGAGCGCCAAGACGGTCAAAACCTTGCTGGCGCGTCTCGTCGAAAAAGGCGCCCTCGCCCATAAGAGCGAAGGCCGGCGTTATCTTTACCGGCCGCTGATTTCGCGCTCGGAATACGCTACGGGCGAGACGAAGACGCTCGCTGATAAACTGTTCGGCGGGCGCGCGGCGCCGTTGATCGCGCACCTCGCCGATTCAAAAGGCCTCGCGGCGGATGACATTAAAGAGCTTGAAAGCCTGCTGGTGGAGTTGAAACGTGAGCGCGACTGATATCTTCATTCTTATTGGCGAGACGTCGCTTGCGGTTGCGGTTCTGGTCGCGCTTGTGCTTGTCATTCGGCGCCCGTTCGCACGGCTTTTCGGTGCACGCGCAGCTTATGTATTATGGGCGGCGCCGGCGCTGCGTTTGTTCATGCCCGAACTCAATGTACTTTCCGCTCCGGCCGTTGACGGCGCTATTCCTGTTTATTCCAGTACTGCGGTAACCGTGACGGAATTTGTCGCGCCGTCATTCGACTGGATCGCCGTAGCAGCCGCAGCCGCGTTATTTCTCTGGGTGGCTATTGCTTTTGCCTGGATTGCAACAAGTCTTCGCGGACAGCGCATGGCGGCGCGCCGGGCGAAGTCTGACTCAGCCCCAGCCTCTGCCGCGTTAAAGAAAGAGGCCGCGCCGATTGCAAAACAAATGGGCGTTCGTCGCTTGCCGGACATTCGTGTTGCGCAAGACGAAACCGGACCGCTTGTAATGGGCCTGATGCGGCCAACTGTTTTTCTGCCCGCATCGTTTGAGTCCGCCTATAACGCGGAGGAACGCCGCCTCGCCCTCGCCCATGAATTTGCACATCTTTCGCGGGGCGATCTACTCACCAACGCTGCGGCGATGTTGTTGCAGGCTGCGCAGTGGCCAAATCCATTTGTGCATTTTGCGGCAAAGGCGTTTCGCTCCGATCAGGAAGCGGCCTGCGACGCATATGTTATTGCCCGATGCGGCGGCGCCACTGCCGTAGGGGATTACGCCAGAGCCATATTGAAATCCGTCCGCGGCGCGAACCCGGCTCACGGACTGACCCTAGGACATCCCTTGAAGGAGAGACTGATGTTGTTGAAACGTTCCCATTCGTCCACCGCCCGCCGTTTGCTTGGCGGCGTTGGCGCTGCCGCCTTGATTACCGCCGGCGTCGCAGCAACAGCCAGTTACGGTTACGCAGCGCCGGACGAGACGGATATCAACGTCGTCGTCGATGCGTCTGAAACTGTGGAAGATGACGCGACTGTCGTCGAAAAAAACATTCTGATTTTCAGCGGTTCCGAAGATGAGGTTATTTTCGATGACGTCGATGTCGGAGACCGTGTTCAGGTTATGGAATTCGAAGACGGCTCTGGTATGAAGCGGGTCGTTCGCGTTAAAGGCACCGAGCGGATTGTGCGCGTCATCGGCGAAGACGGGGAAGTTTTGACCGAGGAAATCCTCCACGAAAGCAAACCCCACATGATGACAAGCTCTACATGCGTCGCCAATGACGACGAAGGCGAGCCGGTAATCCTGGAATGGAAAAACGAAAGCGGCGACGAGCACGACAAGCATGTCGAGCATACGGTCATCTGCCTGACTGGCGTCGATGCAGAGCCGGAAAACCGCGCGGCGGCAATGCGCAAGGCGATCGATCAGCTTGAAGAAAAGGCAAAGCACGACGAAGCGCGACGCAAGGAAATGATCAAGGCCCTGCGCAAGCAGGCGAAAGAGCTGGAAGAAAAGGACTAGGCGGTTTCGGGCGTCGCGGCTTCGCGGCCGGCAAGACCATCCATCATGATCCGGTTCACGTCGATCAAGGCGTCGACGGATTCCTGGCTGCGTAAGACCTTGCGGGAGTAGGTAGAAACCCAGCGCGACAACCCGATTATTTGCGCGCGTGTTTCTACCGGCAACTGGTTTGTAGTGTTCGCACAGTCGGCGGCCAATGCCTCCCAGAGCGACCGGTTGATATGCAAGGCTTCGGCAAGGTTCGCGCCCTCGCCTTCGCCGGCGGCAATCAGGGCGCGGGTAGACGTAACGAAGGCGCGGTACTCAACATCGCGCGCATCGGACGTCGTCCGTTGGGACTTTGCGTAGGCTTCATACGACATGGGCGAGCCGCGATTCTTCGAAATCCATGAGCAAGCGGCATTTCTGAAGCGCTTTGTAAAAATCCTCATTCGCGACATCGGCGGCCATGCGCGCGCAAGTCGCGAGCGCTTCCGGGTCGATGACGGCGGAAATAAACTCCATCAGGCGCGTTTCGAAATCGGCCCGGACTTTTTCCGCAATATCCGGGTCGAGATACATCAACATCACGGGGAAATAGATCCGGCGGGCCGGCGTCGTCGCCTCTTCGGCCTGCATAATGTCGCTTTCGCGCAAAATGCTTGCCTGATTTTCAATGACCAAGCTTGCGCGGCGCTCGCCATTGACGATCACCGCCCCATTGACGGCGGCCCGCTCACCCGGCTTCAATGTCAATTTCAGCGCCATTGCCACCTCGTTGCGACAATCGTAAACCGCTCTTGGTTAAAGAAGCTTTGGCGATTCGGTCCAGGATATGAACAGAAAATACGACCGCGTTCCGGAATTAAGCCTGAGGGCGTTTACCGACGGCGATGCGGCTTCCCGCGAGACATTTCAGGAAGCCTTGTTCGAGGGCTTTAAATATTTCGGTTTCATCATTTTGAAGGATCACGGCGTATCCCGAGATCTATTGAGCACTGCGTACGCATTGAGTGAAGCGTTCTTTGCGTTGCCGGTCGAAGAAAAAATGAAATGCGCAGCCGGTGTCGACGGCCAGCGGGGATACACCCCGTTCGGGACCGAGCATGCAAAGGATTCCAAATTCCCAGACCTGAAAGAATTCTGGCATGTGGGGCGCGAGTTCGGCGCCGACTCGCCGCTCGCGGATATATACCCGGCCAATGTCTGGCCGGAGCGTCCAGTAGAGTTTCGCGACGCATTCCTGAAACTTTATGGCGCGCTTGAAGAAGCGGGCATGGTGATGCTTGAAGCGCTGGCGCCGTCGCTTGATGTGGCGTCCGATTACTTCCGGTGTATGGCGACGGACGGAAACTCAATCCTGCGCCTGCTGCATTATCCGCCGATCCCCGACGGCGCCGATCCGAATTCGATCCGTGCGGCCGCCCATGAAGACATAAACCTGATTACAATCCTTGTCGCCGCCAATGGGGCCGGTCTTGAACTGCTTGACCGCGACGGGAATTGGCTGCCGGTTGAGACGGATGCGGATAATCTGATCGTCGATGCGGGCGACATGCTGGCCCGCGTCGCCAATGACGTCATACCGGCGACGACGCATCGCGTGGTCAACCCGAAGGGGCCGAATGTATCGCGCTATTCAATGCCGTTCTTCATGCATCCTCACCCGGATGCGATCTTATCCTGCCTCGATAGCTGTAAGGGCGACGGTGCAAAATATCCCGACATTACAGCCGACGCCTTCCTCAAGCAGCGCCTGAAAGAAATCGGGCTCGCCGGTTGACCGACGCGCTTATCATCGGCGGCGGCCATAACGGGCTTGTCTGCGCTTTTTACCTTGCCCGCGCGGGACTGGATGTAACCGTGCTGGAGCGACGCGAAATTGTCGGCGGCGCCGCCGTCACGGAAGAATTTCACCCCGGTTTTAAAAATTCCGTCGCCAGCTACACCGTCAGCCTGCTGAACCAGCGGGTCATCGACGATCTCGACCTTTACGCGCACGGATTGAAAATCGTTGAACGCGCGCAACCGAATTTCTGGCCGCTCGGGACTGAGTCCGGCGAATATCTTCAAAACTCTTACGACATTGCCAAAACCCAGGCGGAATTTGCCCGACATTCCAAGGCCGATGCGGCGGCTCTTCCCGCATATTATGAAGCACTGGAAATTGCAGCGGACGTCCTACGCAAGCTGATTTTGGAAACGCCGCCAAACGCCGGCGGCGGCTTGCACGATGTCTGGCGGCTTGTGCGTACCGGGAACCACGTTCGAAAACTCAGCCTTACCGACCAACAGATGCTGCTCGATCTGTTCACGAAATCGGCGACCGAATTCCTTGCGCAATGGTTTGACCATCCGTCTATTGTCGCCGCCTTCGCTTTTGACGGGATTGTCGGCAATTACGCGAGCCCCCATGCGCCCGGCACCGCCTATGTGCTTTTGCATCACGTCTTCGGCGATATTGGCGGGCGTTCCGGTTTCTGGGGTCACGCAATCGGCGGCATGGGCGCGATCACACAAGCGATGGCGAAGGCGGCTGAAGCGGCAGGGGTAAAAATCAGAACCAATGTCGCGGTGAAGCAGGTAATCGTTGAAAACGGAAAAGCCACAGGCGTAGAAACCGACGATGGCGAGGCTCTTCGCGCCGACATGGTGGTCTCAAACGTCAACCCCAAACTGCTCTTTACATCGCTTACCGCGCAGTCTGATCTCGCTGCGCCATTCCGTAAACGGATGGAGAGCTATGCCTGCGGTTCCGGGACATTCCGGATGAATGTAGCGCTTTCGGAACTTCCTGATTTTCCGTGCCTGCCGGGAAACACCGTCGGCGACCACCACAAGTCCGGCATTATCATCGGCCCGACCGTCGACTATCTCGACCGGGCCTATCTCGATGCGCGGCAAACGGGCTGGTCGAAGTCGCCAATCATCGAAATGTTGATCCCGTCCACCATAGACGAAACGCTTGCGCCGGCCGGTCAGCATGTAGCGAGCCTCTTTTGCCAGCACTTCGCGCCGGAACTGCCGAGCGGGCGGAACTGGGACGATGTGCGCGATGACGCCGCCGATACGATTATCGACACAGTTTCGCGCTTTGCGCCAAACTTCCGGGACTCGATTATTGCCCGCCAGATCCATTCGCCGCTGGATCTTGAGCGCAAATTCGGCCTTACCGGCGGCGATATATTCCATGGGCGATTGTCGCTCGACCAGATGTTTTCCGCGCGGCCGGCGCTCGGCTATGCCG
>CAMYNO010000213.1 GCA_947259815.1 uncultured Parvularculaceae bacterium | reverse complement strand
CGGCATATTGAAAACAAGAATGCCGCCGGTGTTGTTGGTCGCAACATTGCCGTAAACATCCGCGCCGGTCGTGTTTTCAATTTCAATCCCGGCGACATTGTATTCGGCCCGGTTATTGCGCACGATAACGTTTTCCGACTGCCCTATATAAAGACCGGCGTCGGCCGCCGCGATGGCGACATTTTCTTCCATCAGTACGTTTTTCGTCTGCACCGGATAAATGCCATAGGCGCCATTTGAGGTTTTCGGCCCGCCGGTCCATTCCGTGCGCACGCGGCGGATAACGATGTTCTCGCCATCGGAAATTTTCAGGGCGTCGCCTATGGTGTCTTCGATCGCGAGGTCTTCGATCACAAAATCGCCGGCGGTGACGAGTAATCCCTCTGCGCCCGCGACCTGGCCTTTGAAAGAAAGGACGGACTTATCCATTCCCTGTCCGCGAATGGTCACGCCGTCGACTTTCAGGCTGAGCGATCTGTCGAAGCTGAACTTGCCCTCGGGAATTTCGATGACGTCGCCCGCTCTGGCGTCAATCAACTGCGTCATCAGGGTTTCCTGATAGGAAAGGTCCGTCGGCGTTTCGTCAGTTTTTTCGCCGCATGAAACAACACCAAACAACAAGCATAAAAAAATCCAGCCGCGCATATGCAATCCTCCCACTTTTCGAAGAAGCATAGTATTTTGCGCCGGTAAGAGGAATACGCTTCTACAGCCGGTTCAGGCTGCTGCTTCGAGGGCGCCCTTGAAAAAGGTGGTTCCGTCAATGCCGCCGAGAAGGGGTGATATTACCCGTTCGGGGTGAGGCATCAGGCCGAAAACATTGCCGGCGTCATTCAGGAGGCCAGCGATATTGCGCGCCGAGCCGTTGGGGTTGTCCACATAGCGCAGGGCGATGCGGCCTTCGCCCTCAAGCCGGCTGAGGGTTTCATCATCGGCGAAATAATTGCCGTCATGATGAGCGACCGGGAAATCGACGAACTGGCCCTGTTCAAAGCCGCGCGTAAAGATCGATTGATTATTTTCAACCATGAGCGTCACCGTACGGCAGACAAAGGTGAGATTTGCATTGCGCATCAGCGCGCCGGGAAGAAGCCCCGTCTCGCACAAAATCTGAAAGCCGTTGCAGATGCCGAGTACGGGCGTGCCCGCTTTTGCCTTTTCCACGACGGCGCGCATGATCGGCGAGTTTGACGCCATGGCGCCACAACGCAAATAATCGCCATAGGAAAATCCGCCGGGCAGGACGATGAAATCCGTATCGGGAAGATCTGCGTCGCCATGCCAGACCATTTGCGGTTTCGCACCGGTCGCTTGCTCCAGCGCGACGGCGACGTCGCGATCGCAATTGGAAGCGGGAAAAACGATGACCGCCGGCTTGGTCGTCATGCGACGATCTCGATTGCGTAATTTTCCATCACCGGGTTGGCGAGAAGTTTTTTACACATCTCTTCGGCCTTGGCGCGGGCGCTCGCCTCGTCGGTCTCGTCAAGCTTGAGTTCAATCAGCTTGCCCTGGCGAACGTCAGACGCCCCTTCAAAACCGAGCCCGGCAAGCGCGCCTTCGATGGCTTTGCCTTGCGGGTCGAGCACGCCGTTTTTCAACGTGACGGTGATTTTGGCTTTCATGGCTTACTTCTCGTTATCGCTGACCAGTACCGGGCCTTTTTGGCCTGCGTTTTCATTCTCGCGCAAGACGCCGAGGCGGCGGGCGACTTCCTGATAGGCGTCGGTGACATTGCCAAGGTCTTTGCGGAAGCGGTCCTTATCCATGATATCGCCGGTTTCCATGTCCCAGAGCCGGCAGGAATCCGGGCTGATTTCATCGGCGACGATGAGGCGCATCAGATCGCCCTCATATTGCCGGCCGAACTCGACCTTGAAGTCGACCAGCTTGATGCCGACCCCGGCGAAAAGCCCGGCGAGGAAATCGTTGATGCGAAGGGCCAGGGCCATCATGTCGTCGATTTCCTGCGGGTTCGCCCAGTTGAAGGCGGTAACATGTTCCTCGGAGACCAGCGGATCGCCGAGCTTGTCGTCTTTATAGTAGAATTCGATGATCGAGCGGGGCAGCGGCGTGCCGTCTTCCAGCCCCAGACGCTTGGATAGGGAGCCGGCGGCGACATTGCGCACCACCACCTCCAGCGGCACGATTTCCACATGGCGGACGAGCTGCTCGCGCATATTGATGCGGCGGATGAAATGGGTCGGTACGCCAATCCGTTCCAGCCCTGTCATGACGAATTCGGAAATACGGTTGTTAAGGACGCCCTTGCCTTCCAGAATCGCGTGTTTCTGGTTGTTGAAGGCGGTCGCATCATCCTTGAAATACTGGATGATGGTTCCCGGTTCCGGGCCCTCGAACAGAATTTTTGCCTTGCCTTCGTAAATCTGCTTGCGGCGGGCCATTTCTGTTGTCCTTTCAAGCGGTTACGATCCATGTGGCGCCGGGTGGGGGCCGCTTGGACCGGACCTGGTTCGTCAGATAAGCGCACGGATCGGTCTTGGCTAGCGCAAAGCGCGGTCTGATCCGGCAAGCGGCGCGGTTTAGTCTTTAATTGCCGATTTGGGAAGTCCCGGCGGAGCGCGTCATCTAGGTGATTGCGTCGCCCGGACGGCGGGGTTACGAAAGCATGTAATACGGCGAAACGCCGGTCAGGAATGATTCAAGGAGTGCCGATGTCGACCTTCGACGACCGCGAGGACAAATTCGAGAAAAAGTTCGCCCATGATGCGACGCTGAAGTTCAAGGCCGAGGCGCGCCGGAACAAGCTTGTCGGCCTGTGGGCGGCGCAGCTGCTTGGCAAAGAGGGTGATGCGGCGGACGCCTATGTGAAGGAAGTCATCAAGGCGGATCTGGAAGAAGCCGGTGACGACGATGTATTCCGCAAGATCCGCGCGGATTTCGACGCCGCCGGGGTCGATCAGTCCGACCATCAGATCCGCCGTCATATGGACGAAGCCCTTGCCGAGGCGGTGAAGCAGATTCAAAGCGAAGGCTGACCGGAATTGGCGTTAATTTCCGCCGAGACATTTTTCCTGTTTCTGGCAGGCGCGTTTCTTCTCAATATCACGCCTGGCCCTGATATGGCGTTCACGCTTGCAAGCGCGGTGAAGGGCGGGGCAAGAGCCGGGAGCGCCGCGGCGCTTGGTGTCGGGACAGGCGCTTTCGCCTGGGCTATCGCGACGGCCGCAGGCCTTGCCGCCTTGCTTGCAGCGTCTCAGCACGCGTTGACGGTAATCCGCATCGCTGGTGGGTGTTATCTGATCTTTCTTGCGATCCAGACCTATCGCCATCGCCGGGAGCTTATCGATACGCGCGGCGCGGAGCGGACAATTTCGGCGTTTCGGGCGGGGTTCTTGACGAACCTTCTAAACCCCAAGGTCGGTCTCTTTTACATCGCCTTTCTCCCTGCCTTTACCGACCCTGCTGTGGGGTCGGTATGGAAACAGGCATTAATCCTTGGCGCTGTATTCAGTCTCAGTGGAACGCTTGTGCTGATTGGCGTTGCTGCGGGCGCGGGCGCCCTGCGTCGCCGCCTTGCGAATTCGGTGCGGCTGCGTTCGCGGGTTCGCACCGCTTCCGCCTTGGTATTCGGCGGATTAGGTCTCAACCTGATCTTTGCACGCGCCTCCTGACATTTCGAACTGCGTCGCCGGCTTTATCCGGACGATGCGCTGTGGCATGCCATCAATAAAACGGGAGGCGTTTCATGGCGCGAGTTTCTGGAAAAAAAGCCCTGATAACTGGCGGCGCGCAAGGGCTTGGCGCCTGCTTTGGCCGGATGCTCGCGGCGGAGGGCGCCAAGGTCGCGCTTACCGATATCAATTTAAAAGGCGCCGAAGAAACGGCCGCGGCGATAAACGCCGATCATCCGGGCGCGGCCTTTGCTTTTCCTCACGATGTTACAAAGAAAGACGATTGGGTGCGCGTTCTCGCTGAAGCATCGGAGGCGATGGACGGGATCAGTGTGCTGATTAACAATGCAGGCATCGGAACATTCGCCAACATCGAGACCGAAACCTATGAAGGGTGGCGGCGGACGCAGGAAATCGATGTCGATTCGATCTTCATCGGCACTCAGTTGGCGATGCCGTATCTTAAGGACAACCAACCCGCCTCCATCATCAACATATCGTCGGCGGCGGGCCTCATCGCCGATGGGATGATGCTGGCGTACAACACGGCCAAATCGGCGGTGCGAATGATGTCGAAGTCGATTGCACTTCATTGCGCTCGCTCCGGCTACGATATTCGGTGTAATTCCGTGCATCCTGTTTTCACCCGCACGCCGATTATCGATCCCCTGATTGGTCTTGGCGGCGGCGGCAAGACAGGGGAGGAAAAGCTGGTGCGGCAAATTCCCATGAAAAGGCTGGGTGAGCCGGAAGATGTCGGCTATTGCATTTTATACCTTGCGTCAGACGAATCGCGTTTCGTGACGGCGGCGGAGTTCAAGATCGACGGCGGTATCACGGCTCAGTAAAACGGTGTTCTACCCGTGCCGATTTGGGAAATTCACGGGGTAATCGTTGCTCCGAGGCCAAAAAACACCATATAGAGGCCGGGAAGGGGCGTCTCCCCTCATTGGCCCATAGGCGTCGCATGTCGCCTCTTGCGGAAGGAGAGAATATGTCCGGCTTATTTGTGTTTCTCGGCCTCGTTGTTGCGGTCGTTCTGTTTGTCATTGTCATCTACAACCGGATTGTCGCGTTGTCGCAAAGGACCGAGCAAGCCTTTGCCGATGTGGATGTGCAGTTAAAACAGCGTCACGACCTCATTCCCAATCTGGTGGAAACCGTCAAAGGCTATGCGTCCCATGAACAAGATACGCTTGATGCGGTCATCATGGCGCGCAGTGCGGCGCAATCCGCCCACGGACCAGCTGCTCAAGGCGCCGCCGAGGGTGTTCTCGGTGCGGCGCTCGGCAAGTTGTTTGCGCTTGCTGAGGCTTATCCCGATCTGAAAGCGAATGAGAATTTCATGTCGCTCCAGAACGAACTCTCTGACGTTGAAAACAAGATCGCTGCGGCCCGCCGCTTCTTTAACAATGCGGTCCAGGAATTTAATACGGCAATACAACAGATCCCCGGCAATGTTGTCGCGCCGCTGGGAAATTTTTCAAAGAAAGAATATTTCGAAGTGCCGGAAGGCAGCCGTGAAAAGATCGAAGCGGCGCCGGAGGTTTCCTTTTCGTGACGCCAGCCGGGGGCGCTCATGTCGGTCGCACCTGAATTGCGCGAAGCGAAGCAGGAAGATGCGCCCTTGGTCGCGGATATCCTTGCCGAGGCGTTTGCCGATGATCCGGTCATGAACTGGATGTTGGGAGGTCCGCGAGGAATAAGCCGTCTGTTCAGTGTTTTGACGAAACACGTTTATCTCAAGCATGGGTTCGGCGATATTGTTGGAGAGCACGGCGCCACGTTGTGGTTGCCTGCATCCAAACGGTTTCAGCTTTCGCTCTGGCGGCAAATTGAGTTGGCCGGGTGTATTTTTTCCAGCGGCGGTTTTGGCGCTGTGCGTCGTATGACAACCAGCGGCGATATTCTTGCAGCGACGCATCCGCGAACGCCGCATTACTATTTGTTTGCGGTCGGTGTACGGCGTTCCGCACAAGGCGCCGGGCTCGGCGGGGCGCTGGTGCGCGCCGGTCTTGCACGTGCGGACAAGGATGATGCCGCAGCTTATCTTGAAAATTCGAAGACGCGTAACACGCCGCTCTACGAACGTCTCGGGTTCAAGCCAACGGGGTGGCTCCCGCTTCCGCAGGGCGCCCCGCCATTACTGGCTATGCTGCGTCCGGCTGCCAAAGCGGGTGCGATGTGAAACTTCTTGGACTCATCGGCGGCGTCAGCCCGGAAGCGACAGCGATATACTATCGGCTATTGAACGAAGCGGCGCGGGCGCGCTTCGGCGGGCAGCATTCCGCAAACCTGATGCTCTATGCGCTCGATTATGGCGTGTTAATCGACCATTACGATAACCGCGATTGGGCCTCATTCAACGCCGAAGTCGTCAAAGGCGCCAAACACCTCGCTGCTGCCGGCGTCGATGCCCTCATTATTACTTCCAATACGACCCATGTGGCGGCGGATGATGTGCGTGCGGCGACGGGTCTGCCCATGATTCATATACTTGATGTGCTCGCCGATGAAATGCGCGCGCAAGGCATCAATCGTCCGTTGTTGACGGGAACGCCGGTCGTTATGAGCGGCGATCACTATCGCTCTGCCCTGTCTGAACGATTTTCCGGCGATGTTATGGTTCCTGATGACGAAGAGCAGGCGATAATCGGCCGGATCATTCTGGATGAGCTTGTAGACGGCGTTGTAAAAGATGAAAGCCGGGCGCAATACCTTTCCATCATTGACCGCTGGCGCGCCAAAGGTGCGGACGGTGTGATTCTCGGCTGTACAGAACTCTGCATGATTCTTAATCAGTCCCATACGGATCTTCCTGTTCTTGACACGACCGCGCTTCACGCCGCCGCTGCAGCGCGATTTGCCTTTGGAGACGCCTGATGGGCGCCTATGGGCTGCAGACCCATATCTGGAACAATAATCTGAAGTCGGTTCTGTTGCTTGCAGGATTCCCGGTTCTCCTGTTGCTGTTAATGTTCGGCTTGACGATCGGCTATGTGGGCCTGATGGGCGATGTTTCATCGGTCGGAGACGGCGTCTTTCTCGCGCTTGAACATATGTCGCGAATCTGGCCGTTCGCATTTCTCGGCGCGGGCGTCTGGTTTGCGATAGCCTGGCTGACGCATCAATCGATGATTGAGGCGTCGGT
>CAMYNO010000212.1 GCA_947259815.1 uncultured Parvularculaceae bacterium | reverse complement strand
GAACGTCATTGGCTTCCAGATTGGTGAGCAGCGCGGCGAGATCCCCCGGCTTGGTAATGACCGGGCCGGAGGTCGAGCGGAAGTTGACGCCAAGCTCATTGGCGACGATCTGCGCCAGCGTCGTCTTGCCGAGACCCGGCGGCCCGTGAAAGAGAACGTGATCGAGCGCCTCGCCGCGCGAACGCGCCGCCTCGACAAAGACGCGCAGATTATCTTTCGCAAGGCGCTGGCCGACAAAATCGTCAAGCGATTTCGGACGCAGGGCCGCGTCCGCGTCTTCCGGCTTGCGGTCCCCGTCGATCATGCGGTCAGTGTCGTATGCGGGTTCAGTCATGGCTTATTCCGTACGCAAACTTCCCTCTCCCGTCTGCGGGAGAGGGGTTGGGGTGAGGGCAAAAAATCTCACCTCCAAGGCCCAATTCTTTCTGTCCGAGCGCAAACAACGCATTCCGACCTATCGCTTTGAATCATTGACAAAAAGATCTACTCGCAGTCAGCCGCGAATGATACCGGCGCTGAACTCGCTGAGTTTTTCAGGCGATTAACTGCATCTACGCAAGCAGCCTTTGAGCTATAACCCTCATGATGCGCAATGGTTTCGACGTTTGATGCTTTCAGGCTCCAACGCCAATCACCTCCTGCATCTTGATAAATAACATAGCGAGCGACAGTGCATTTAGTTTCGCCAGCCTTCCCCGATCCGAGCGCTAAGGCTGCTCCAAATCCGAAAATAGAAATGATATTTCTTCGTGACGTCATTCATGGTCTCCCTCATCCGACACAAAACTACGCCGCCGCCAGTTGTTTCAGCGCGGCCTTGATCAGTTCCTCAACCCCCGGCGCATCGAGCGCTTCCGCCGCCGCGGCGACGGCGCGGCGCGCCTCCACCCCGTCATAGCCGAGGCCGGAAAGCGCCGAGACCGCATCGGCGCGCACGTTGAGCGCAGGGTTATCCGCCTCCGCCTTCACCTTGCCGCGCGCGGCGACGGTAAGCGTCACCCCGGCGCTGGCAATGGCGCCGACTTTCGACTGCAGTTCCGTGGCGATACGCTGGGCGAGTTTCTTGCCGACACCGTGGGCGCGCGACAGGGCCGTCACATCCTCTGCGGAGATCGCATCGTAAAGATCCGCTGGCGGAAGAACCTGCAGGATCGCCAGCGCATGCTTGGCGCCGACGCCCTGCACCGATTGCAGCAGGCGAAACGCCTGGCGCTCCTCTTCGCTTTCAAACCCATAGAGCCGGATCAAATCTTCCCGCACGCTGGTCTCGATCGACAGCGACGCCGCCTCACCGACAGTAAAATGCTGAAGCGTGCGCGGGCTCGCATAGGCCTCATAGCCGACGCCGCCGACATCAATGACCAGTGTTTCCGCGCCGATGGCGGCGACAGTTCCCTTCAGCGCAGCAATCATGAGGCTTTCTCCAGCCGGCGCATCCCCGCGTGATGCGCATGGCAAATCGCGACGGCCAGCGCATCGGCTTCATCCGTGGCGAGGTCTTCGGTTTTCGGCAGCAGGACTTTCACCATGGCCGCCACCTGAGCCTTGTCCGCATGGCCCCGTCCGACCACAGACTTTTTGATCGTATTGGCTGCATATTCCGCAACCGGCAGTCCCGCATCCGCCGGCGCCAGAAGGGCGACGCCCCGCGCCTGGCCCAGCACCAGCGCATCGCGCGGGCTGGCGTTGACGAAGGTTTCCTCAACCGCGGCTTCAGTCGGCGCGTGGGTTTCAATCAACGCTTTCAGCCCGGAAAAAATCGCCGCCAGCTTGCGCGGATGATCGGCCCCGCGCGGCGGCCGGATCACGCCAGAGGCCACATAGGAAAGCCGGGCGCCCTGCGCCGTCACCACGCCCCAGCCGGTCGCGGCCGAGCCGGGGTCGATACCAAGAATGCGAATCACTGAACTCATGCGCCCATGATAGGGCGTTCGGACGAGAACGAAACGGGAATCTTTTCGGTTCAGCCCTGCGCGCCGAGCGCGCCTTTAAGTGCGAGGGCGTCGTTGCGGGCCTTCTCCGGCAGGCCATTGCCGGCAAGGGCGCGTTCCACCCATGAGAGCGCAGCCTTGCGGTTCTTTTTGCGCCCGTCCCCTTCGGCGAGAGCAACGGCGAAGAAGAACTGGCCCTGCGGGTCGCCCGCTTCAGCCGCTTTTTCAAACCAGTCCGAGGCGGTAAAGCCGGCGCCGTCGGCGCCCTTGTGCACCATCAGCCCCATGGCGGTCATCGCTTCAGGCAAGCCCGCTTGCGCCGCCATGCGCATCCAGCCCGGCGCCTTGGGTTTATTGTCGTCGCCGCCGCGACCGGATTCGTAGAGCAGGGCGAGATTGAACTGCGCGCCATGATGACCCGCTTCCGCCGCTTGTAAAAGCCAGAACCCGGCCTTTTCATCGTTTGGCGCAACGCCGTCCCCATTGAGAAAAACAAGGCCAAGATTGAACTGGCCCTCCGCATCGCCGGCAATCGCCGCCCCTTCGAACAGGGACGCGGCGCGCGGCGCATCCGCCGCAACGCCAAGCCCGTCAATGAACAACGCGCCAAGGCGCGCCTGCGCCCGCGCATGGCCGCGCATCACCGCCAGCTTCAGCCAGCCGGCCGCCTTTTCAAAATCCTGCTTTACGTCAACGCCGTCGAGAGCAAGCTCTGCGATGGCGAACTGCGCATCGGCGTTTCCCTGCAGCGCCGCTTTTTCATAAAGCTCAAGGGCGTGCTCGATATTGCGCGGCACGCCGAAACCGTTCTCGTTCATGATGGCGACAAGATGCTGCGCACGATCATCGCCTTCGGCCGCAAGCGGCGCAGCAGTAGCGAATGCTTTTTCATAATTTTTCGTCGCGAGATATCCCATCGCATCGGCAAGGGCTAAATCATCCGCATACGCCGCGCCCTGAAAGGCTGCGTATAATCCGGCAAAAATGGCAAAAGCGCGCTTCATTAAAAAACCCTAGCGGCCCGCAACCGCCGTCTCATAGGAAACGGCAGTCGTATTGTTGAACCCGTCCAGCACCGCGGCGGCAAACACCGCGACCACAAAGAACGCACCGCCGGCAATCAGCGACCAATTCGGTTTCATGAGATGTCCCTGCTCTTCAACCTGAGATGCGATGAGCAAGGATTGTTCCGTAATGATTAATTTACGTTAAATTCAGGACGTTTTTATGGCTGCGGCAAAGGCGGCGACGGCCGCCGCGGGTCCATTTTCATCCGTCCACACCGCACCTGAAACGGCGAGAAAATCAGCGCCCGCATGCACCAGCGGCCCGCAATTTTCAGGCCTTATGCCGCCGATAGCGACACTCGGTACCGTGGTGGCGAAATTCCACCAGCTTAATATTTCCGTATCCGCGCGCGTTGGCGCCTCTTTCGTCCGGGTCGGGAAAAATGCTCCGAATGCGACATAATCGGCGCCGGCCTCGCCCGCGAGAAGACCCAGATGCCGGGAGTTATGACAGGTCACGCCGATGGTTGCGTCATCGCCCAGCATTTTGCGCGCCCGGTCATAGGGCGTATCCGACTGCCCGATATGAACGCCGTCAGCGCCGGTTTTAACGGCAAGGTCAGGGCGGTCGTTAATCAGAAAAGCAACATCATGCGCGCACGCAATCGGCAACAACCTTTCCGCCGCCGCAATAATTTCATCGTCCGTCGCGGGGCTGTCCGCGTCCTTCAGGCGAAGCTGCGCACAAGTGACGCAGTCATTATCCAGCGCCGCTTTAAACGCATCTGCAAACGCATCCAGATCATGAATGCGCGGCGGCGTGATGAGGTATAGTTGGCAATCGCGAGACATAGGATGCGCCCCTTATCCTCGCGCGGGGCGAAATACACAAGCTCGCGGAAAAAATTTTGTCGAACCGATTAGCCGGCCGGCGCAGGCGCGACCGCCGCGTTGCGCTGTTCCTTTGGCTGCAACAGGCTGCGTTTGATCTCGTCCGGCACCGACTCATAAACCGGGGTCGGACCAAGGCCGAGCCTCTCACGCGCCTCAGAGAGCGGCGTCTTAAGAAGCTCTTCAACGTCGAATTCGAGTATCCAGTTGGATTTTTTCGCGTTGCGCCACGCTTCAATCAGTGCACTGATTATTTTTGCGCGCGGCTGCTCAAGCTTCTGCGCAATGGCGCCGATAAAAACAATCAGGAGAAATCCACGGTTCTTCGATTGCTCATAGGTGTAAACCAGGTTGCACAATTCGCCCAGCGCATCGCGGCCATAACCGGTCGCCACATGCCAAAGATCGTGCGCGACATCGACATTGAGGAACATGCGCCGGAAGGCGTCGAAATCGGTCTCGCCCCGGAAATCAATGCCGGCTTCTTCCGCAGCGTCGATAAGCCCTTCCGCCGTCAGGTTTTCGCCTTCCATAAAGTCGAGATAGGCGCGGCCCATGCTGCCCTCGGGCAAGGCGCGCAACGCCTCGTGGTCGCTCAGGATTTCCTCCAGCTTGATCGGCGTTTCGATAACGCGCTTGCCGTAAGGGGTAGCGACGAAGCGGCGGAACGTGTTGCGGCCGGCGTTACCGGACAGCGCGGAGACAGCCTCAAAAACCTGGCTTGTATCTTCCTTGTTGCGGACCAGGCGCAGGACGGCGCGCAGGGCGTAAAACGGCCGGATCGGCGGCGGCGGCGGCGTCGGATGCCCGCCAATATATTGGATCTCGGCCGGGTCATAATCTTCAAGACGCGCGGAATCAGTGGTCTGGGCCATCGGGCCGGCTCCGTTTTGCAAGGCCAGTGTTATGCGATACCGTTACACTAACCAGTTTACTTTCGTCTAATGTGCCTTGCCGGCGGAGAAATACAAGGCGCCGCGCGAAAATTTCTCGATTTCGGGGCGCCATTTTCCGGCGAGGGTGAAACAAGGCGGTCATCATCGCCCCAGCATACGACCGTGCGGCGGGACGACGATAAGTTTGTGCATTTGTTGCGTGCGGCGCACCAACCGGCGCGTGGATTACCCCGCGCGCGAGGCTTCAAAGATGCTGTCGATGGCCGAGGCCAGCATCGCGTCGAATTCCGCATCGCTTTGATTGGCGGAGAGCCCTTCGGTCAGCGCTCGGGAAAAGCTGGCGATCATGCCGGTATTGCGCGCCAGCTTTTCATTCGCCTCGGCGCGGGAGTAACCGCCGGAAAGCGCGACAACGCGCATGACGCGTGGATCGTCGATCAGCGGCTTATAAAGGTTCGCCCTGGTCGGCAGCGTCAGTTTCAACATGATCTGTTTGCCGGCGGGAACCTTGTCGAGATTCTTCTGGATTTCGGCGAGGAGGATATCTTCCGCCTCGGCCTTGTCCGCAATCGAAATGGTCACTTCCGGCTCAAGGATCGGCGTTAGACCATGCGCGAGGATCTGATTGCCGATTTCAAACTGTTGAGCGACATTGGCGGCGATGCCCGCCGGATTGGCCGCGTCGATGACGGAGCGCATTTTCGTGCCGAAGATGCCCTTTTTGACCGCGCGCTCCAAAAGCGCATCGAGATCGGGCATCGGTTTCATCAGCTTGACGCCGTTTTCCGCCTCGGCCAGCCCCTTGTCGACTTTGAGGAACGGAACAACACCGCGCTCTTCCCAAAGATATTGCGCCGTCGGCACACCGTCGATTTCACCGTCCATGGTGCGCTCGAACAGGATCGCGCCCATGACCTTTTCTCCGGTGAAGGCCGGCGACTTTATGATCCGTGCACGCATCTGGTGGATAAGGCCAAACATCTCCTCATCATTGGACCAGGCGTCGTCGGATACGCCGTAAAGTTTCAGCGCCTTCGGCGTCGAGCCCCCCGACTGATCGAGCGCGGCGATAAAGCCGTCCTTGTTCGCCGCCTGCGCGGCCATTTTTGCTTGCGTCATTAAACCCTCCCGAAGGTTTTCAAATAAATCCAGCGAATGCGCGGCCTATGCTTCCAGCGCCGCGACGCCGGGGAGGGTCTTGCCCTCCAGCCATTCAAGAAAAGCGCCGCCGGCGGTCGAAACATAGGTGAAATCGTCGGCGACATGCGCGTGATTGAGCGCGGCGACAGTGTCGCCGCCGCCGGCGACGGCGACGAGGCCCGCATCCTTTACCCGCTGCGCGGCAAACCGCGCGGCCTCAACGGTTGCCGTGTCGAAGGGCGAAATCTCAAAGGCGCCGAGCGGCCCGTTCCAAACCAAGGTCTTTGCGCTTTCGATTTTTTCCGCGATGAGGTCCACCGTCTCCGGCCCCAGATCGAGGATCATGTCGTCCGCCGCGCACGCCCCGGCGTCTTTCACCTCGCGGTCGGCGTTTTCCTTGAACTCTTTGGCGACGACAACATCCGTGGGCAGAACGATCTCACAGCCTTTGATTGCCGCCTGTTCCATGATTTCGCGCGCGGTGCCGGCAAGATCCGGCTCGCACAGCGACTTGCCGACCGAAACGCCTTTGGCAAACAGGAACGTGTTCGCCATGCCGCCGCCGACAACGAGGATATCGGCGCGGCCGATCAAATTGAGCAGGAGTTCGATCTTGGTGGAAACCTTCGCACCACCGACAACCGCCATCATCGGCCGTTCCGGCTCGCCAAGGGCGGCCTTCAGATAGCTCAGTTCCCTCTCCATCGCCTTGCCCGCAGCGGCGGGAAGAAGATGCGCTATCCCTTCTGTTGACGCATGGGCGCGATGGGCGGCGGAGAAAGCGTCATTCACATAGATATCGCCATTCTCTGCGAGCGCTTTGGCAAACGCTGCATCGTTCTTTTCTTCACCGGCGTGAAAGCGCGTATTTTCAAGCAGCGCCACATCGCCGTCGAGCATTTTCTTCACTGCTTTCGCCACCGGTTCGTCGATACAGTCCTCGACGAAATCGACGGGTCCGCCTAAGCGTTTGGCCAGCGCGCCAGCGACAGGCTTTAACGACATTTCCGGATTGGGCTGGCCCTTCGGGCGGCCGAAATGAGAAAGCAGGAGAACCTTCGCCCCCGCCTTTGACAACGCCTCGATGGTCGGAATGGCGCGTTCGATGCGGGTGGCGTCGCTCACCTCGCCATCCTTGATCGGCACATTGAAATCGACGCGGCAAAGGACGCGTTTCCCCGCCACGTCGAGATCGTCAATGGTGCGAAATGCGGTCATGGCTTTCGGTCCCGCAAGGGTCAGATGTGTTTCGCCATCTCCAGCGCCGTATCGGTCATGCGCGTGGAGAAGCCCCATTCATTATCGTACCAGGAAAGAACCCGCACGAGCTTGCCCTCAAGGATCTGCGTCTGTTTGAGCGCAAAGGTCGAGGAATGCGGATCGTGATTGAAGTCCGAGGAAACCAGCGGCTTGTCGGTGACGCCGAGAACGCCCTTGAGCGCGCCATTGGACGCCTCGATCATGGCGTTGTTGATTTCGTCAACGCTGGCGTCGCGGCCCGGCGTAAAGACGAGATCGACCACGGAAACATTCTGCGTCGGCACGCGGATCGACGAGCCGTCAAGCTTGCCGTTGAGTTCCGGCAGAACGAGACCAACGGCTTTCGCCGCGCCGGTCGACGTCGGGATCATGTTGCCGGCCGCTGCGCGGGCGCGATAAAGATCCTTATGCATCGTATCCAGCGTCGGCTGGTCGCCAGTGTAAGCGTGGATTGTCGTCATATAGCCGCGCTCAATGCCGACCGTATCGTTCAGGACTTTTGCAATCGGCGCGAGGCAATTGGTCGTGCACGATGCGTTGGAGACGACGGTATCGTCCGCGGTTAGAAGGCCGTGGTTGACGCCGTAAACAATCGTCTTGTCGGCGCCGGAGGCCGGCGCGGAAACGAGAACGCGCTTGGCGCCCGCTTCCAGATGCGCCGCAGCCTTGTCGCGGGTTGCAAAAATGCCGGTGCATTCGAAAACAACGTCAACGCCAAGCTCGCCCCAGGGGAGCTTTGTCGGATCGCGTTCGGCCGTCACCTTGATCGGCCCGGCGCCAACATCAATCGTGTCGCCGGCGACCTTGACTTCGTTCGGAAATTTTCCGTGGACAGTGTCATACTGAACAAGGTGAGCATTGGTTTCGACCGGTCCGAGATCGTTGATGGCGACCACGTCAACGCCCTTGCGCCCCGTTTCGATAATCGAGCGCAGCGTCAGCCGGCCGATCCGTCCAAATCCGTTAATTGCGATTTTCAAAGCCATCGTCCAATTCCTCCTATTCAACCAGTTCGCGGACAGCGCGCGCGACCGCGTCCGCAGTAATGCCGAAATGCGCGTAAAGGTCTTTGCCCGGCGCCGATGCGCCAAAGCCGGTCATGCCGACGAAGCGATCTTTCTTGCGCAACATCTGGTCCCAGCCCTGCGCAATCGCGGCTTCAACGCCGACCCGCGGCTTTTGCCCGAGCGTTTCATCGATATAGCTTTGCGGCTGCATGGCGAAGAGTTCAAATGACGGCGCGGATACGACGCGGGCCGTTACGCCATCCTTCGCCAGCGCCTCGCGCGCGGCAAGGGCAAGCTCAACTTCTGACCCGGTTGCAATGATCGTTGCGTCATAGTCGCCTTCGCCGGCGATGACATAGGCGCCGCGACCGGAGAGGTTTTCTTCCTCTTGCGTCAGGCGCGCCTGAACGAGGCCCTGACGCGAAAGCGCGATCACCGAGGGCGTTGCAAGATTGGTAAGCGCCGCCGCCCAGCACTCGGCAGTTTCAACCGGATCGCAGGGACGAAAGACATTAAGGTTCGGGATCGCGCGCAAGGCGGCGAGATGTTCGACCGGCTGGTGCGTCGGTCCGTCTTCGCCAAGGCCAATCGAATCATGGGTCATCACATAGACAACGCGCAGGCCCATCAACGCCGCAAGCCGCATGGACGGGCGGCAATAATCTGAGAACACCAGAAATGTACCGCTATAGGGAATAACGCCGCCATGCAGCGCCATGCCGCTCATGGCCGCCGCCATGCCATGTTCGCGAATGCCGTAATTGACATAGCGCCCGGCGTAGTCCTCAGCCGTCAGGTTACTGATGTTTTTGGTCTTCGTATTGTTTGAGCCGGTCAGGTCGGCCGACCCGCCCACCGTTATATCGACCGCATCATTGATGATGTTCAGCGCCAGTTCAGAAGCCTTGCGTGTCGCGATCTTTTGCGGCTCATCGACGAGCGCCTTTTTGTGGGCGCTGAGCGCTGTATTGACAGCGCCGGCATAGTCGCCGGAAAGCGCGGTTTTGAACGCCTCGCATTGCTTGTCGGCGGCCACGCGCCCTTGCCACGCCTTGCGCGCATCGCCGCCGCGAGCGCCGGCTGCACGCCAGTCTGAAAGAATGCCGTCGGGGATTTCGAACGGCCCGTGATCCCAGCCAAGGGCCTTGCGCGCGCCGGCGATTTCTTCCTCGCCCAGCGGCGCGCCATGAGCGGCGGAAGTGCCGGCTTTTTTCGGTGCGCCAAAGCCGATGGTTGTGCGGCAGGCAATCAGCGTCGGGCGGTCGGATGCTTTCGCCTCTTCGATTGCCGCATCAATCGCCGCCGGGTCGTGACCGTCAACGCTCAACGTGTTCCAGCCGGAGGCGGCGAAGCGTTCATGCTGGCTGGTGGAATCGGAAAGCGAGATCGGCCCGTCGATGGAAATATTGTTGTCGTCCCAGAGAACAATCAGCTTGCGGAGTTTTAAATGGCCGGCCAGCGAAAGCGCTTCCTGGCTGATCCCTTCCATCAAACAGCCGTCACCGGCGATAACATAAGTGTAATGATCGACGAGATCATCGCCAAAGCGGGCGTTTAAATGCGCCTCGGCGATCGCCATGCCCACCGCATTGCCAACCCCCTGGCCCAGCGGACCGGTCGTCGTTTCCACCGCCGGCGCATGGCCGTATTCCGGATGGCCGGCTGTCTTGAAACCGAGCTGGCGAAAATTCCTGATCTCTTCAAGGCTCATCCCGTCATAGCCAAGGAGAAAGCCGAGCGCGTAAACCAGCATCGACCCGTGACCGGCGGAAAGAATGAAACGATCGCGGTCGGCCCATGCCGGCGCGGCGGCGTCGAATTTCAGATGGCGCGTTGCAAGCACCGTCGCCACATCCGCCATCCCCATGGGCATGCCCGGATGGCCGGATTTTGCTTTTTCCACAGCATCCATGGAGAGGGCGCGGATCGCATTCGCCATGCGCGTCGTTGCGGCCGCATCCAGGGCGTCCTTCGTCATTCAGAAAATCCTAGCATTTACCGCCAAATCCGGCGTTATCGAAGATG
>CAMYNO010000211.1 GCA_947259815.1 uncultured Parvularculaceae bacterium | reverse complement strand
CACGCATGCAGCGCGTGCGCGGTCTTCCCGCCGAAGCCGATCGTCCGCGCATCATGTCGGGCGGCGGCGGCGACTCAGGCGAGATATTGATTTTCCTGTTCCTTCAGCGATTGCCGGACAATACGCAATCGGACATTCCCCTTCGTGACTTCGCCGAACAACGCATCGTGCCGGCGCTTGAGTCTGTGTCAGGCGTCGGCGGCGTTGAGGTCAACGCCGATGAAGGTGAACAGATCGTCCGCGTCGAGTTCGACCCCTTCCTTGCCGCGCAGCTTGGCATCACCCTTGACGATATCTCGCAGACCGTAAACCGGTCGTCCGACGTCACCGGCGGACGCGTCGAGGTCGGGCGCCGTAATTACACCATGCGATTCGAGGGCCGGTTCTCAGCGGACCAGCTGGAGCAGACCATTCTTGCCTGGCGAGACGGCGCCCCGGTGACGCTTGGCGATGTTGCCGATGTCGTGGTCGCCCCGGACTGGCGCGGCGGCGTCGTCTATCAAAATGGCAACCCGGCAATCGGCATGCGGGTTTTGCGTGAACAGGGCTCCAACGTCCTGGACGCCATCGACGAGTTGACGGTGGTCGTTGATGAATTAAACGCAGGGGTCTTGGCCGAACTCGGCTATTCGGTTCAGAAAAGCTTCGATCCGTCTGTCTTTATCAAACGCGCGATCCGGCTGTTATCGAATAATCTCCTGCTCGGCGTCATGCTCGCCGTTGGCGCATTATGGCTGTTTTTACGGCGCGCCAAGGCAACGCTGGTGATTGCAGCGGCGATCCCGATCTCCCTGATGGCGACGATCATTGTCCTTAACCTTTTTGGGCGGTCTATCAATGTGATCTCGCTTGCGGGACTTGCCTTTGCAACCGGGATGGTTCTCGACGCCGCGATCGTTGTTCTGGAAAACTTTGTGCGCCTGCGCGAGGATGGCCACTCGGCGATGTCGGCGGCGGAGAAATCCGTCTCGCAAGTATTCGGCGCGCTGTTCGCCTCTACGGTGACGACAGTCGCAATCTTTATACCGATTATGTTCTTTGAAGACGTTGAGGGGCAATTGTTTGCCGACCTTGCGCTGACGATTGCCATCGCCGTTTCCTTCAGCCTGCTTGTTGCAATCACCTTACTGCCCACAGGCGCACGCCTCTTCATTAAAGACGACGCGGAGGTCGGATCGAAGAACAATAAAGGTTTCGTTGAGCCGGTCGCCAATTTCATCATGTCCGCAACAGCGACCAATCCTCGCCGCCTTGGCATCGTCGCGGCGCTGACCGGCATTCCCGTACTCCTCGGTTTTTTGCTTTGGCCGCAACTCAATTACCTGCCGCCGGTGAAGCGCGACGCCGTGGATGCGTTCATCAGCATGCCCTCCGGCGCAAGCGGTGAAGTTGTGCGCGAGGAGATCGCAAAGGTCATTGTCGAGCGGCTCCAGCCATATATGGACGGCGAAAAAGAACCGGCGCTTAAAAACTATTATCTCTTCACCGGCGACTGGGGCGGCAATATCGGCGTGCGCATTCTCGACCAGTCGCGCATCGACGAGATGGTCGAAATCGTCAATAACGAAATTCTTTCCGGCCTGCCTGACATGCGCGCATTCGCAGCGCAAGGAAATCTGTTTGGCAATTGGGGCGCACAAGGATCAATTCGCCTGCAACTTCAGGCGTCCGACTACGATGCTTTGACCGCGTCGATACCGGTGGCCTCAGAAATTATACAGGAGGCGCTTCCGGGCGCACAGGTCTGGCCCAATCCCGACCCGCAGGTGGTGACGCCAGAGCTGCGCATCGTTCCAAACGACCGCCGTATCGCAGAAGTCGGCATGACCCGCGAGGGCGTCGCCCGCGCCGTGCGCGCCCTTGGCGACGGCGCCTGGCTCGGCGAATTCTTCCATGAGGACGGGCGCATCGACATCATCTTGAAAGCGAAGGAATGGACGGAACCGGAATATCTGGAATCGGCGCCCATCGCGACGCCGTCCGGCGCCGTCGTTCCCCTGGGCGAACTCGTCACGATCGATCGCGGCGTCGGTCCGCAACAGATCAGCCGCGTCGATGCGCGGCGCACAATTACGCTTGGCATCACGCCGCCGGAAGGCATGGCGCTCGGCCCATCGGTCGACGCTTTAAAACAGGGCGCCGAACAGCGTCTGTTCTATATTTTGCCAGCAGGCGCGTCTTTAAAATGGGGCGGCGACGCCGACGCGCTTTCCCGCGCGGTTATCAATCTCAGCGGAAACTTCTTCCTCGCCATTATCATATTGTTCCTGATTATGGCGGCGCTGTTCAAATCGCTGAAAGACGCAGCGCTTGTGATTGTCACCCTGCCCATGGCGACGGTTGGCGGCATTCTCGCCATTCGCGGCCTCGATCTGATTAATCCATTGCCACTCGACCTGCTCGGCATGATCGGTTTCATTATCTTGCTTGGGCTTGTCGTTAACAACGCCATCTTGCTGGTTGCGCAAACGCGCGCCTCCGAACAGGACGGCAAGTCCCGGCCCGAAGCGGTGCGCGATGCGCTCACCTTGCGCATCCGGCCGATATTCATGTCTACCTCAACCTCGCTGATGGGTATGCTGCCGCTTGTCCTCTCCCCCGGCGCGGGCAGTTTGATCTATCGCGGTCTGGCGACCGTCATTGTCGGCGGCATGGCCGTATCGACCCTCTTCACCCTCTTCCTGTTGCCGGCGCTGCTACAGCTCGGCGCACAATCGTTGCCGTCCCTTTCGCAAGGGCGCGCAAACTTTCAGCCTGCTGAATAAAGGAGCCATTCGGCATGAACGCCAAAGTCATTTTCGCCGGATGCGCCGCCGCAGTCCTCACGATTGCCGGCGCGACAGCGTATTTCTTCACCAACGCCGCAGGCGCGGATAACGATGAGGCCGCGGCAGCGGCGCAGGACGGCCCGCCGCCGGCGGTCGTTTCCGTCGCCAAGGCCGAGAAGCGCAAACTTGCGCCTATCGCAGAGACGCCGGGTTCGGTCGTTTCCATTCGCGATAGCCTTGTCGCCGCGGCAACGTCCGGCAAGGTCGAATGGGTCGCCGAAATCGGCGCGGAAGTCGAGGAAGGCGATGTTGTCGCGCGTATTGAACCCAATGACGCCGAACTCGCCTTCAACGACAGCACCGCAGAAGTCGCGCGCCTGAAGGCCCGCGCGGAAAATCTCGCAAGACGCTACAGCCGCTTTCAAAGCCTCGGCGATGACGCCGGCGAATCGGAAAGCGTCATGGACCAGATGCGCGCCGATCGCGACGAGGCGCGACAGGCTCTGCGCCAGGCGGAAGTCGCCAAGGAACGCGCCGCACTCAACCTTGAGCGCACCGAAGTCAAAGCCCCCTTCGCCGGCCGCGTCGTAAATCAGGAAACGCAAGTTGGCGAATACGCCAACCCCGGCGCCGGGCTTGTCCGCCTTGTCGACACGCGCCGGCTTGAAGTGACGGCGCGTGCGCCAGCCAGCCTTGCCCGCAACATTAGCGCCGGCGACACCATTCGCGTGGCCAATGGCGCAGACACCAAGGACGCAACAATTCGCGCTGTCGTGCCCGTCGGCGATTCCCTCTCGCGGATGCTGGAGTTGCGCCTCGAACTTGAAGAGTCCGACTGGTATATCGGCTCCGCCGTTCGCGTGTCCCTGCCCGCCGCACAGGCAAGGCGTGTTGTCGCCGCGCCGCGCGACGCACTCGTTTTACGTTCGGACCGCGTCAGCGTCTTTGTCATCGGCGACGACAACACCGCGCGTCAGGTTGACGTCGAACTCGGCGCCGCGGAAGGCGATTTTATTGAAGTCATCGGCGATGTGAAATCCGGCGACAAGGTCGTGATCCGCGGCGGCGAGCGTCTGCGCGACGGCCAGCCGGTGACGTTGACGGAGATACCACAGGACCCGACAGTATAGGGGGATCAACCGCCAGGTTAGGCTCAGGACCTATTAATCTTGTGGACTGATGCGAACGGTGATTCAAGGCTGCAAAGGAGACTTTGCAATGAGTGATCTGATTTGGTTGAGTGACGAACAAGTTGACCGGTTAAAACCTTCATTT
>CAMYNO010000210.1 GCA_947259815.1 uncultured Parvularculaceae bacterium | reverse complement strand
GTGGGACGAAGACGCGGTCGATGAAATGGAAGACGGCGAAGACGACGCCTAATTGGCGCCTGAACCTTCCTCGTCAAGAATCGCCCTCAGCCCTTCGCGAAAGCTTGGGTATTTAAGAGCAACGCCAAGCGTGTCTTTCATCCGTTGATTGGAGACGCGCTTGTTGTCCGCATAGAAACTTTTCGCCATGTCAGAGAGGTTTGCATCTTCGATGGCGACAAGCGGGGGCGGGGCGACGTTGAGCAAATCACAGGCATAGGCGACAACGTCCTGCGGCGGAGCGGGCTCGTCATCTGCGAGATTAAAGAGATCGCCGGCGCCGGGTTTTTCCATGCTGGCATTGAGCGCCGCCGCGATGTCGTCCACATGCATGCGGGAAAAGACCTGACTCGCCTTGTGAATACGCTTGGCGCTACCCGCGCGTATGGACTCGATTGCAGAGCGGCCGGGTCCGTAAATGCCGGGCAGGCGAAAAATGACCAGCGGCAGGGCGGCGTTTGCGGCGAGCGTTCGCCATGCCTCCTCCGCCGTGATGCGCCGCTTCGCACGCGTGCTGGCGCCGCGTAATTCGCTTTCTTCATCGACCCATGCGCCGCCGTAATCGCCATAGACGCCATTGGTCGATAAATAGCCGATCCAGTTGACGGCGCTGCGTCGCCTGACGACTGCGTTACGCGCGTTTTCCAGCGCCGGGCAGCCGGCTTCATTCGGCGGTGTCGAGACGAGAAGGTGAGTCGCGCCGTCGAGCGCTGCATCGCTGACCCCGTTCTCCCAGTTGACCGGATCGACCCCGGCGCGCTCCATCTCGTCGCATTTTTCCGGGGAACGTGTCGTCCCGGCGAATGTCCAGCCGCCTTGCGCACGCAGCCTTTCCACCAGCACTCTGGCGGTGTAGCCATATCCGAATATGAAAAGGCGATTTGTCGACATTGCCTGCCTGTATCGCAAAAGCGTTGTGAATTCTAATCCATGCCCCGCTTATTCGTCGCCCTCGACCTGCCGGAAATTGTCGCCGATGCATTGACGCAGATCCAATATGGCGTCGATGGCGCGCGTTGGCGACCGGTTGAGAATTTTCACGTAACGCTTGCCTTCATCGGCGAGGCGGATCGTCATGATTTTGCCTCCGCGCTCGACGCCCTTTCGACGATTGATGCGCCTGCATTCGAAATGCGCCTGAAGGGTGCGGGCTTTTTCGGCGACAAGCGCCCGTCGTCGTTATGGGCCGGCGTTGAAGCCAGCAATGCGCTCGATCATCTGCAAAGCAAGGTGGAGACTGCATTGCGTCGTTCCGGTTTTGAACTGGAAAGGCGAAAGTTCACGCCTCACGTTACGCTGGCGTATCTTAAGGGCGCGACCCGTGAGGCGGCGGCGCAATATTGCGCCGAGCACGGCCTGTTTTCCTGCGGTCCGTTTCCAGTGGAAGAATTTCACCTTTACTCGTCAAGGCTTGGCGGTGAGGCAAGCCATTATGAAATCGAGGCGTCTTACGCGCTCTCGTCTTCGAGATAATCAATTAATGCGTCTGCGCCTTCTTCGATTAAATCAAGCACCCGTTCGAAGCCTGCATCGCCGCCATAATAAGGGTCGGGCGTCTCACGCGTTTCGCATTTCGCAAAATCCAGAAACAGGCGGATGTCGCATTCGCGGTTAGGCGGCGCCATTTCCAGAAGGTCGGTATGGTTGGCAAGGTCCATGGCGAGCAAATAATCGAACTCGAAAAAATCGGCGTCGCTGACCTTGCGGGCGCGCTGGTAAGAAAGGTCGTAACCGCGCTTCGCCGCGCTACGCATCATGCGCGCATCGGGCGGATCGCCGGCATGCCATGCGCCGGTGCCGGCGGATTCAATATAAAGATCGATCCCGCGATCCTTGGCTTTTGTGCGCAGAACGCCTTCCGCTGCGGGTGAGCGGCAGATATTGCCAAGGCAGACAAAAAGGATACGTTTCATGCGATCACAAAAAGTTTTTTCGTTGCTGTCTTATTCGTTTTTCGCTGATCGTCTAGAACAGGCGAGCAGATTATCTGCAAATTAAAGGAGAAACCCGGAAATGACGAAACCAGCAGAAATGGCGAAAAACGCTATCGATCAGATGTATAGAGGGCTCGATCGGAGCCTTCGCAAGGGCGCGACGTTCCTCAAGGAAAAAGATCTCGCCGAATCGGTCGCCCTCGATTGGCGTCTTGCGCCAGACATGTTCCCGATGAAAAGGCAGGTGAAGATTGCGGTCGAAATTCCTGCGCGCTCGCTTTCGCGGCTTGCCGGCGCTGCGGTTCCGGAATTCGGCGATGAAGCGACCAGCTTTGCTGAGCTTTACGGCGTCATAGAAAAAGGGCGCGACATTATAGGCGGACTATCCAATGATGATATCGAGGCCGATCCGGATGGTAAAATTGAATTACCAACGCCGCGCGGCGAAATGACATTTCAACGCGGACCATTCCTGCAGCACTTCATCGTGCCGAATGTCTATTTTCATGCCACGGCCGCCTATCTGATCTTGCGCAATATGGGCGTCGATGTCGGTAAGAGAGATTATCTTGACGCGCCGGAAGGGTGAGTAAGCCGCTTTCAAATATTGTCGTTCTCACCGGCTCCGGCGTTTCGGCGGAGTCGGGGGTGGCGACCTTTCGCGACAAGGACGGGATCTGGGCGAAATATGATTATCGCGACGTGGCGACGCCCGAAGGGTTCGCCGCCGACCCGGTTCTCGTTCATTCGTTTTACAATGACCGCCGGCGTAATTTGCCGGCGGTCGAACCGAACGCGGCGCATCTAGCGCTTGCGGAACTCGAAGCAGGGCTGACGGCGCGGGGCGGCCGGTTGACGCTTGTGACGCAGAATGTTGACGACCTGCACGAACGGGCGGGGTCGAAGAACACTCTGCATATGCATGGCGAATTGAAGAAATCGACCTGCATGCATTGCGGTGACGTTTGCGACTGTGTGTCGGATCTATCGATTGCTGACACATGTTCCGTATGCAAACGAGAGGGCGGGATGCGCCCCTATGTCGTCTGGTTCGGCGAGATGCCGCGTTTCATGGATGAGGCAATGGACGCCATTTTGGCTGCGGACCTATTCGTTTCCATCGGCACTTCGGGGGCAGTATATCCGGCCGCCGGTTTCGCCGGGGAGGCGCGAAACGCCGGGGTTCCCGCTATGGAACTGAACCTTGAGCCTTCGGAAAACGCCTGGATCTTCGAAAACAGCCGCTACGGGCCTGCGACACAAGTCGTTCCGCAGTGGGCCGCTGAAATTCTGAGCCAGTCTCTGAGCCAGTGACAGCTTCTATTGCGTTCGGCGCATAAGTTCGTAGGCTCGCCCACAAACTGCGTGGGAGTTTCTTGCATGAGAATTCGTCTTTTGGCCGCCGGCGTTACGTTCGCGGTGTCTTCGGTTTCGTTCGCTGCTGACGATAGTGAAAAATGGGATGTGACAGCGCCGCCATTGGGCGACATGCGCGAAGTTGCGATCGATGTCGATGAGGGCACCTGGATGAGCCTCGACGTCAGCCCGGATGGGCGGACAATTGCCTTCGACCTGCTGGGCGACATCTACACCATGCCGGTGAGCGGCGGTGAGGCGCGCGTGATCGCGGACGGCCTTGCCTATGAGATGCAGCCGCGCTGGTCGCCGGACGGATCGAAAATCGCCTTCACTTCCGACCGCGGCGGCGGCGATAATATCTGGATCATGAATGTCGATGGCTCCGACAAGCGGCAGGTGACAAAAGAAGACTTCCGGCTGCTCAACAATCCGACCTGGTCGCCGGACGGAAAATTCATTGCCGCCCGCAAGCATTACACAACGCAACGCTCGCTCGGCGTCGGTGAGATTTGGCTCTATCACGTTTCCGGCGGCGACGGCGTGCAACTGGTCGAGCGGCCGAGCGAAGCGCACCAGAAAGAGCTTGGCGAACCTATTTTTTCCGCAGACGGAAAATATATCT
>CAMYNO010000209.1 GCA_947259815.1 uncultured Parvularculaceae bacterium | reverse complement strand
GCCGTGCTTTTGAAATTCTTGCTGACCGCACCGCCTATCGCCAGATGCTCGCAGATGCGGGTTCAGCGCGCGCTCATTAAACCAACCCGGCGACGAAACGTCTTAAGTGGGCCCTGCCGCAAGCAGGGCCCATTTTCTTTTGGTTAACCCTATTCCCCGAATAATCGCTGCGAATTGAAACCAATCGGCGCAAGGCGCGGTTTATGCCGATGCTTTGCGCGATCCCGACCCTTGTGGACTCAATGGTTCGACGCAAATTCAAACGTCCGGTATTCTCCAGGCTGACGATTGCCTGGAGCATCGCAATATTCGGCGCGGCCGGTATTGCCGCTATTGCATTTGGCCCGGGCCTGATCGGCGCAAACGATCTGCGAATTTCACTCCCTATCGACGGGGTGGAATTAATGGCGAGATCGATTGACCCACAACCGGAAACTGACCGGGCAACCGGCGGGCTACGCCTTGCCGCACCGGGGTTTAAAGAGCCGCCGTCGCTCAGGGTTGGAACCGACGATAGTGGCGAAGATATTTCCGATATCCTCGCCTACCCGGAAGAGTTCCCCGGCGATGCCGGTCCAAATCTAGCCGCACCGCTTGATCTTGATGATGTGGTCATCACCATTGCTGGAAGCGACCGGCGCGTGACGCCAGTGAGCGCTGCGTCTTTGACGAGCGTTCCCCGCAGTCGTCCGGTGCCGGATCCCGATCCGAACCTCCTGCGCGACACACCCTTCGGCAAGATTCCCAAGCCCGCCGCCGACGGGCGCATGGCGATGCACTATTATCGAAACGGCTTTGGCGGCGGCGACGGAAAGCCGACGGTATCCCTCATCATTGGCGGCCTTGGGCTCAACAAGGCGCTGACCGAACGCGCAATTGACGATCTGCCGCCGGAAATCTCCCTTGCCTTTGCCCCTTACGCCAAAGATCTCGATTTCTGGACAGAGAAAGCCCGCAAAGCGGGCCACGAAGTTCTGATCGAGCTGCCGATGGAAAATTACGGCGGCGAACAGGAAGCGCTTGGCGCCGCCGGCCTTTTGACCTCGCGTACGCCTGAAGAAAACCTGCAACGTCTGGATTGGCTGATGTCGCGGTTTGGCGGCTATTTCGCCGCAACCAACTATCTTGGCGGAAAATTCGCGGCTGACGATACGGCCCTCGCGCCGATCCTGAAGCGCCTGACCGAAGCCGGCGTCGGTTATATCGACGATACCGGCCGGGCGAGCGCGCTGTCCTTACGCACTGGCGCATCGGTTGCGCCGGTTTCACGGATTCTGCCCCCGGCGCCGGATGATTCTGCGCGCAGCCGCATCAAGCGAGAACTTGCAGGGCTGGAAAAACTCTCCAGACGTGAAGGGGCTTCGCTCGCCAAGGCATACGCCTATCCTGCGGCGATCGACGAAATCGCAGAGTGGACGCAATCCCTTGAAGGCAAAGGCGTCGTCCTTGCGCCTGCCTCAGCGGCCTTGCCTCAGCGGCGCGCTTCCCGCTAAGCCCATCATCGAAGCGCCGCGAATGGGCCAATCGACGATCATGTATGATTCAACGACTTTGAAGAAATTCCGCCCGAATGTCGGCGTCGCCCTGTTCAATAAACAGGGGCATGTTTTTTATGGCCGGCGTATCGTCAGGCCGGGCGGCGCCGAAGACAATGTCGCCAAGCATCGCTGGCAAATGCCTCAAGGGGGTATCGACAAGAACGAGGAGATCGTCGACGCCGCTTTCCGTGAGCTGAAGGAGGAAACCGGCGTTTCCTCGGCGCAATTGCTGACGGTAACCCCCGGCTGGCTCGCCTATAAATTTCCGGACGGTTATCGCAAGCGCGACTGGATTGGCCAGCGCCAGAAATGGGCTGCTATGCTGTTCGAAGGCGAGGAAAATGAAATTGATCTTGCCGCGGACGATCATCAGGAGTTCGACTGCTGGCGCTGGGGCGAGTTGGAAGAAGCCCCGTCATTAATCGTGCCGTTCAAACGACGCGTCTATGAAGAGCTGATGTCTGCCTTCGTTCCCTTGCGCGATTTTATCCGCGGGCAAGCGGAATAATGCTGCAATGAGGGGAAAATCCTTCCACCCGCTCTTCCCGGCGAAAGCCGGGATCCAGAACCGTAGTTCAAAAAACGCTTGCAACACAAGCGCTTGGGATCTGCTGCAATGAGATTGAAAGGTGCGCCGCTATGGCGCCAAACCTTTGCGGTTGGCCAAACAGGCAACGCCTCTGGATCCCGGCTTTCGCCGGGGACGACGGAAAGGCGCGCCCCGGTTTACAGGTTGGGCGCGTAGTGCAACATGCACCGGATTTTCTCCTCAACCGCATCTTGCACCGCGACGGGCTGATGCTTGTCATCAACAAGCCCGCGGGGCTTCCTGTGCATCCAAAGCCCGGAACACGCGGACAGGATCGCAGTGAAAGCCTTGAAGACTATTTCGACGCTTTGCGCTTTGGTCTGCCCCGCAAACCGGCGCTCGCCCATCGGCTGGACCGCGACACCACCGGCTGCCTTATATTGGGGCGCCATCCCAAGGCATTGAGGAAACTGCATAAATTGTTCTTTGAGGGGAAAGTCGAAAAGACCTATTGGGCGGTCTGCCGGGGCGCGCCCGAAAAGCTGTCCGGGTCCATCGACGCGCCCTTGATGAAAGGAACGCAAAAACACGGCTGGCGCATGCATGTTGCCGACGCCAATGACGAGACTGCGCTCTCTGCACGAACCACTTACCGCGTCCTGTCGCAAAAAGACGGTTTGTCATTCATAGAAGCCAAGCCAAAGACGGGGCGCACGCATCAAATCCGCGTTCATCTCGCATCTATCGGCGCGCCGATCATCGGCGATCCTCTGTATGGAAATTTGTCTGACTTTGAACGGGCCGAGCCGTTAATGCTTCATGCGCGCCGGGTCGTTGTGCCGCTTGCAAAACTGAAGCCGGCAATTACGGTGGAGGCGGATGCGCCGGCGGAGATGGCCAACATCATCCAGCAGGTAACCGGCGAAGACGATATTACGGCAGCGGCCAGCCCTAAAACCTGAACTGGTCTTGCCCATAGTCGGGGCACAGCGCCACCTGCCCGGCGCGCTGGGCGAGACTTTCAAACACCCAGCAAGCATCGAATATGGAGCAATAACAATAATCGATCTGTGCTTTTCCGCTTGCGGCGAGCGCACTGAGCTTGGCGACCGCATCGCGATCATTGACGGCAAAAATGCTTGTGCGTTCACCGGCGGCGATTACCCGCCCTGTCGAAAACGACTTTGACATGGGGATGTCGTCGCGGCCCGTCGCCGCGAAAACAGCCTGCGGCCAGTCAGCGACAGCCTGACCATTGATGATGACGCGCATGGTTTCCATGCGTCCGGGGCCTACGCCGGTATTGTGCAATTCGACCTGAAATTCAGCGCCGCTTTCATTGCTGTAGTCGGAAACATAGAGCTGAACGATCGGCCACACGGCGGCTTCAGCCTGACGACGCACGGCGGCCGACTCATTTAGGGCCGCGTAGAGCGCGACCGCGCCAGTGAAGACGCCAGCGACGGCTAATATCGTTTGAACGACATTGATGCGAACGAAAATTCGCTCCGCCCGCGTCATGGGCGCATCAGGGTTTTCAGGGGATTGAATCGGAACCACCGACGACGCAGAAGGCGCAGGGTCCTTCGTGTCCGTCGGCTCGGTCATCCTAAAGCGCAGCCTGCATTTCTTTCAGGCTGTCGAGCGCCTGTTGCGCGGAAACTTTTTTCTCGTCGGTGTCAGCGTCCGCGACGTCTTCTTCCGCGTTCTTGATCTGCCTGGCGATCGCAGTTGCATCGAGTTCTTCCGCCGGCATCGCTTCTTCCGCCAGCACCGTCAGGCCCGCCGGCGAAATTTCCGCGAAACCGCCGCGCACGAAGATGCGTTTTTCATCTGACCCGTCACGGATTTTGACCATGCCGGGCGCCAATGTCGTCATCAGCGGCGAATGGTTGGCGAGAACGCCCATCCACCCTTCCGAGCCCGGAATATCGACCTGGTCGACGTCCGCCGACATCAGCTCGCGCTCCGGCGATACGAGATTGAAATGGAGTTTATCCGCCATATCGGTTTACGCCGCTTCCGCCGCCAGGCTTGCTGCTTTCTCGATCGCCTCATCCATCGAGCCGACCATGTAGAAGGCCGCTTCCGGCAAATGGTCGTAATCGCCTTCGACGAGCCCCTTAAAGCCTTTGATCGTGTCAGCAAGAGAGACGAGTTTGCCCGGTGAGCCGGTGAAAATTTCCGCCACGTGAAAGGGCTGCGACAGGAAGCGTTCGACCTTACGGGCGCGCGCGACAACGAGTTTGTCTTCTTCGGAAAGCTCGTCCATGCCGAGAATTGCGATGATATCCTGCAACGCCTTGTAGCGCTGAAGGATGCGCTGCACATCGCCGGCGACCTGATAATGCTCATCGCCGATAATGCGCGGATCGAGCATGCGCGAGGTAGAATCGAGCGGGTCCACCGCCGGATAGATGCCTTTTTCCGCAATCGCGCGGTTCAGAACCGTCGTCGCGTCAAGGTGGGCAAAGGATGTTGCTGGCGCAGGGTCGGTAAGATCGTCCGCCGGCACGTAAATCGCCTGCACCGAGGTGATCGAGCCTTTTGTCGTCGTTGTAATCCGCTCCTGCATGGAGCCCATATCGGTCGCGAGCGTCGGCTGATAGCCAACCGCGGAAGGAATACGGCCAAGCAGCGCGGAGACTTCGGAACCGGCTTGCGTAAAGCGGAAGATATTATCGACGAAGAAGAGAACGTCCTGGCCTTCGTCACGGAAATGTTCCGCCACCGTCAGGCCCGACAGGGCAACCCGCGCCCGCGCGCCCGGAGGCTCGTTCATCTGGCCGTAAACGAGCGCTGCTTTGGAGCCTTCGGTTTTACCGCCATGCTCGTTCGGATCGACGTTCACTTTCGATTCGATCATTTCCCAGTAAAGATCATTACCTTCCCGGGTGCGCTCACCGACGCCGGCGAACACCGAGTAGCCGCCATGGGCTTTCGCGATATTGTTGATCAGCTCCATGATCAAAACCGTTTTGCCGACGCCCGCGCCGCCAAACAGTCCAATCTTGCCGCCTTTTGCGTATGGGCACAGAAGATCGACAACTTTGATGCCGGTTTCCAGAACAGCCGATTCCGTCGATTGCTCAATGAAGGGCGGGGCCGCCTGGTGGATGCCGCGTTTTTCCGTGTGCGGGATCGGACCAAGCTCATCGACCGGTTCGCCGATGACATTCATAATACGGCCCAACGTGCCATCGCCGACCGGCACCGAAATCGCCTCGCCAGTGTCTGTCACTTTGGCGCCGCGCACGAGACCTTCCGTTGAGTCCATTGCGATCGTCCGCACCGAATTCTGTCCTAGGTGCTGGGCAACCTCAAGTACGAGACGGTTGCCGTTATTGTCGGTTTCCAGGGCATTCAAAATACCCGGCAGATCATCGTCGAACTCAACGTCGACAACGGCGCCGATAACTTGTGAAATGCGGCCTTCATTGCTCATGACTTCTTCCTTACGTCTAACCCGTGACGCCTAAAGCGCTTCCGCGCCGGCGATAATTTCAATCAGTTCCGTCGTAATCTGCGCCTGACGGGCGCGGTTATATTGCAGGTTCAGCTTGTCGATCATTTCGCCGGCGTTGCGCGTGGCGTTATCCATGGCGGTCATGGAAGCAGCTTGTTCCGACGCGACATTCTCTAACAACGCGCGGAAAATCTGTACGGCGACATAGCGCGGCAATAGCTCGCGCAGGATATCTTCTTCGTCCGGCTCGTATTCATAGACCGCGCCTTTGAGATCAGGCGTTTCCACGCCTTCCGGCGCCTCGGCCGGGATGACCTGTTGCGCGGTCGGCTCCTGTGTCACGACGTTTTTAAACTTGCCGTAGAACAATGTCGCAACGTCGAACTCTTCGCCGTCAAAACGCTTCAGGACTTCTTCGGCGATTGCATGGGCCTCGGCAAACCCGATCTGGCGAACCTCCATGAAGTTCGTCTTCCAAATTATCAGCTCGCCATAGAGACGTTTCAGCATGTCATCGGCCTTGCGGCCGACGGTGACGATCTTGATCTCTTTGCCTTCACCCTGAAGCTTCGTGATACGCTCGCGAGCGAGGCGCACGATCGACGAGTTAAAGCCGCCGCAGAGGCCCTTGTCAGCCGTCGCGACAATCAAAAGATGCGTTTTATCCTTGCCTGTGCCCGACAGGAGTCTCGGCGCATTCGGATTACCCTCCGACGACGCGGCAAGGTTGGCGAGCACCGCCTCCATCCGCTCCGTATAGGGACGGCTTTCCTTGGCGCGCTCTTCGGCGCGACGCAGCTTCGCCGCGGCGACCATCTGCTTCGCCTTGGTAATCTTCTGCGTCGACTTGACCGACGAGATCCGGTTTTTGAGGTCTTTTAATGAGGGCATAAGATGGTGAGTTGCAGGTGCGAAAAGGCACGCCTCAATGCCCGGGAAACCGCACTTTGTAAAGGCCGCCAACGGCGCCGTATTGTCTCGCCCGGCGGACGAAATTGCGGCAAAACGCCGCTTCGCTGGTTGTGGGTCTCCACCCGATTTGATAGAGTTTATCCGGTATTGCGTGCACGCCGGGGGACGTCGTGAAATCGGTCATATTCTTTGAAGCGAACGAGGTGCCAAGTCGGCTCCTCGAAGACCATATCCGGCGACGTCCCGACGGTGCGCTGGCGAAAATGGCGCAGCGTGGGCGGTCTTTTGAAACACAGTGCGACGATGAAATAGAGCTCGATCCGTGGATTTCCTGGCCGACCCTGCATCGCGGCGTAACCGACGCGACACATCGCGTCCTGCATCTCGGCCAGTCACTGACTTGGGCGGACGATCAGTACCCCCCGCTCTGGCGCTTGCTCCACCGTGAGGGGGTGCGTGTCGGCGTCTTCGGCTCCCTGCATTCGTCGCACGCACCGGCTGACGCGCGCGACTATGAATTTTACGTCCCGGACTTTTTCGCCGCCGAAGCCTTTGCCCATCCTGAATCGCTGCAGGCGTTTCAAGAATTTAACCTCGTGATGACGCGGCGGTCGGCTCGAAACGTCGATCCGGGCCTGCCGGTTAAAGAAGCTGCACGGTTTGGCGTGAGCGCTCTTCGCAATGGCCTTTCCGTAGGCGCAATGGCGAAGATCGGCGCGCAACTCGCCGAAGAACGCCTCGCGCCCACACGAAAAATTCGCCGGCGAAATATTCAGGGCGTTATAGGCGCTGACTTTTTCCTGTCGCTCCTTCGCCAACGCAACCCACAGTTCGCCACATTCTACACAAACCACGTGGCCGCCGCGATGCACCGCTATTGGGGCGCATATTTCGATGGCGACTATGGCGAAGAAAATCCAATGGGAGAGGACTGGATATCG
>CAMYNO010000208.1 GCA_947259815.1 uncultured Parvularculaceae bacterium | reverse complement strand
GTAATTATCGATCAGCAGAATCATCGTCGCTTCGAGAATCACCCTTTAACAACAACATGCCCGGCTCGCCTATCGCGTGTCCGGGCCGTTCACATGAGCGACAACGGCGCCAAAAAAGCAAGGAAAAACTAATCAGTGGCGTTGCATCACGGTAAATTGCAGCCAACGTTTCGGGCCGGCAAGGCGGGATTGATTGCGTCCTTTGTGATTGCCTTCGCCGGTGCGGCGCTGGGCGCGCTTGCGGCGTATCTTGGTGAATTCGGCGCCGGCGCCGCTGCATCCGTTGAAGCGCCGCACATATCCGTCGCGCTTGCCCAGCAAAAGCTCGAAGAAAGTTTCGAACGCGAAAGAATTATTCAAAAGGTTATTAACCGCACGCCGCTTGAGCGCTTCACCGCGCCGACATCCATCGCGGTGGTTCAGCCTTCCGCGCGACCGAAGATTGCGATTATCCTCGATGATATCGGTCTGGACCCGCAAGCGGCTGTCGACGCCTTCGCCCTGCCGGGGCCGGTCACATATTCCATTCTCCCATATGCGCAAGACATCGAATGGATCGCGCTGCAGGCGGCCAGACGCGAAGGTGATATCATGCTGCATCTGCCGATGCAGCCAAAGAGGAAAAGTGACGATCCGGGGCCGAACGCCTTGCGCGGCGATATGTCGGGAACCGAATTCCTGCGCGCCCTTGAATGGAACCTCACGCGGTTTGATGGCTATGTTGGCGTCAATAATCACATGGGATCGAAATTGACCGCCAATTCCGCGGCAATGCGCACCGTGCTCGCTTATCTCGCCGAGCGTGATCTTTTCTTTATCGATTCAAAAACCACAAATGCATCGGTCGCCCAACAGATTGGCGCCCAGCTAGGCGCGGATGTAATAGCGCGCGATATTTTCCTTGATCCGACGCCGGGTGACGCTGACGAAGTGCGCCGACAATTGCGTCTGGTTGAAGAGATCGCTCTAAAGACCGGATACGTCGTTGCGATCGGTCACCCCCGTCCCGAAACGCTTTCGGTGCTGGCCCCATGGCTTGCTTCGGCCGAAGCGCGCGGGTTTGAACTGACGACGCCATCCGCGATCATATCGCCGCCGAAGCCGACGCTGCTGGTCGCGGCGCCCGATATAAGAGGGTAGTTTTAAGCTTGCGTGCCGAACACGTTTTCGGCGGCGGCGAATAACCCACGCGCCTTGTTTTTGCATTCGGTGTTTTCATATTCCGGAACGGAATCGGCGACGACGCCGGCGCCGGCCTGTACGTGCATTTCACCGTCTTTGACGACGGCCGTGCGCAGGGCGATGCAGGTATCGACATTACCGTCGGCGGAGAAATATCCGATGGCGCCGCCATATACGCCGCGTGCGGAGGTTTCCAACTCGTCGATTATCTCCATGGCGCGGATCTTGGGTGCGCCGGAAACGGTGCCGGCGGGAAAGCCGGCGCTGACTGCATCAACAGGATGTACGTCGCTGCGCAGTGCGCCGACCACATTGGAAACGATATGCATCACATGGCTGTAGCGCTCTATGGCGAAACTTTCCGTAACGCGAACGCTGCCGATTTCTGCGGATCGTCCGACATCATTGCGGCCAAGATCGAGTAACATGAGATGTTCGGCGCGCTCTTTTTCATCGGCGAGAAGATCGTCGGCGAGGGCGGCGTCTTCCGCCGGGGTTTTTCCGCGCCACCGCGTGCCGGCAATCGGTCTGATCGTAACTTCGCCGTCGCGGACGCGAACCAGTATTTCGGGGCTGGAGCCGACAAGGGTAAATTCGGAAAAGTTCAGATAGAACATGAATGGCGACGGGTTGGAGCGTCGCAGCGCGCGATAGAGCTCAAATGGCGGCGCATTGAAGGGCGTTGAAAAACGCTGGCTTAAAACGACCTGAAAAATGTCGCCGGCGGCGATGTAGTCCTTGGCCTTCAGAACCGCCTGCTTGAATTCCCCTTCTTCCATATTTGAGCGCGCCGGCGCGGGGGCTTCGCCAATCTTCGGCGCCTGTAATTCCGCATCGAGCGGGGCGGTGAGGCTTACAGCGGCTTCATCTAGCAGCGCGTGCGCCTTGTCCCATGCGTCCTGTGCAGTGATCCCGTTCATCGGGCGAACCGGCGTGATGAGCAGGATTTCCTGGCGTACATTGTCGAATACCGCGATAAGCGTTGGGCGGATAAAAATCGCATCCGGCGTATCGAGGCCGCCATCGGGACGCGGGCCTAACGCCTCCATCTGGCGCACCATGTCATAACCGAGATAGCCGAATACGCCGGCGGCCATGGGCGGCAGACCTTCGGCGATATAGTCGATTTCAGACTGTTGAAAGAGACGTTTCAGGTTGTCGAGTGGTGCGCCGTCCTCGCGCGCGAATGCGTCGGTGGTCGTCAAGGCGTTACTATTGATTTCGGAGCGCGCGCCGAAACATCGCCAGATGACGTCCGGCTTCAATCCGATAATGGAGTAGCGGCCAAGCTGCTCGCCGCCTTCGACGGATTCCAGCAAAATGGAGTTCGCGTCGCGCGCGCAAAGTTTCAAAAACGCGGAGACCGGCGTTTCAAGGTCCGAGACCAGACGGGTCCAGACCAGTTGGCTGCGCCGGGCTTCATAATGCGTCGCGAATTCGGCGAAATCCGGGGCTGGCGTCATTTATCCTTGGCCAAAAAGGACGTCGAGCTGGGTCTGGTTGACCTTGACGTCATACTCATCGCGAACCGACTGTAAAAAGGCTTCGATCAGATCCTGATCCAGTTGATAGCCGAGATATTGTGCAAAGAAAGACGCTTGCTCGGGCGGAACGCCTTGCGTGGTGACGGCGACGATATCGATTGAAGCGATGATTTGCGCCTCGCCAATTGCGGCTTCGCCGGAAACCAGCGCATTCGGCGCGGCGGAAAAAATCCGGTCGCGCAGATTGGCTGAGATCGCGTCGTTTTCAAAACGGCGATCAATGACGACTTCCGTCGGCGTACGGTCGAACTGGCTGGCGACATCCTTAAACTCAGCGCCAGCTTCAACCTGCGCCTTGATGTCGGTCACAGTCTTTTCCAGCCGGCTTGTGCGTTCGTTCTGCCGCCATAGGGCATCGACCTCGTCACGAACGTCCTCGAACGGTTTCAGTGCGGGCGAACGGATTTCTTCGACGCTGACAAACAGATAGCCGCTTTCGTCTGCAAGACGGATCGCCTCCGATTGCTGGCCTTCTTCCAGAGAGAATGCCTCGGACAAAGCCTCACCGGGTATGTCGTTGACGATAGCGCCGCCCGGACCGAAGGACAGGCGGTCCACCGGCCCGACTTCGATAATTTCAAAACCCGCAGCCTCTGCCGCGGCCGCAAGGCTCGCGCCGGTGTCGCGCACCTCTTCGACCTCGTCGATGGCGTTCAGCATGGCGCGCCGCGTATCCTGCGAGACGTAATCGTTTTCGATCTCTTCCCTTGCGTCTTCAAAGGTCACGAGTTCGGGCGGCGTGATGCCGGCGATCTGCACGACGGTCCATCCGAAAAGACCTTCGACCGGATCGATGACGGCGCCTTCCCCCAGGCCTTCGGCAAAAGCGGCGTCGGCGACGCTCGGATCGAGAATATCGTTCTTGCGGGCGTTTTCAAAGGTGACGCCTTCAAGCGTACGGCTGTTTTCAAGCGCGATCGCTTCAAACGATTTGCCCTGCTGCAAGGATGCGGATGCGGCTTGTGCTTCCGCCTCGCTCGGGAAGGTGATCTGGTAGATCGTGCGCAGTTCGGGTTTTTCATAAAGGCGTGCCCGGTTGTTGTCGTATATTCGGCGCAACTCCTCTTCGGAAATCTCAATGCCTTCGCGGAAATCATCATTACGCAGAACAAGCAGCTCAAAGGTTCGATATTCAGGCGCCGTGAATGGCTGGGGATTGGTGTCGTAAAAACTGGTGAGATCGTCGGGGGTCGGCTCTGCGGCTTTGCCGGCCATTTCTTCCGTAACGATCAGGTATGAAATCTTGCGGCGTTCGGACTCGCGCATCAGCGAATAGTCTGTCAGCGTTTTTGGCGCGGCGGTTTGCAGGGCGAGGGAATCGACCAGCTGCGCGCGCTGCAACTCTCCTGAAATACGGCGTTCGAATTCTTCAACGGAAATGTTGTAGCGTTGTAAGATCTGAAGAAGCACCATGCGGTCGAAACTGCCGGTCGCCGGGTTTTTAAGGTTTTCGTTTTCGTTGAGGTAATCGCGAACCATCGAGCGCGGCGTCGAGAGGCGAATTTTTTCCGCAAACTGATCGAGTGCCGATGTCGTCGCAATGGACTGAACGACATCGTTCGGCAGTCCGGCGGCAATCGCGTCTTCTCTTGTGAAGGCGCCGCCGGATTCGCTGCGCTGCAGATCGACGGCTCTGTTGAATTCATTCTGCACATATTGCGGCGAGAATTTTTCACTGCCCACCGTAACGGCGGCATTGCCGGAAAACTGGCTTACCTCCGGCACCCCGAAAAATGCGAAGGCCCCAACAAGCAGGACGACAAAGAACCATGCGACAGCGCCTTTTAGCGTACTGCGAACTTGTTTGAGCATTTTGGCCGCTTCCGAGTGAATAAAGAAAACCGGCGCGTAACCTATTCCCGGGCGCCGCGACAAACAAGGCGGGCCGTCCCCGATGATCTGGACAGGCCAGTGGCCATCGCTTAACCGATTGGGAGATAGAGGAGAGGCCTCATGAAATCACTCATCGCCGGAAACTGGAAAATGAACGGGCTTTCTGCGTCCGCTGCGGAAGTTCAGGCATTGATCGACAAATTTTCCGGCTCCATGCCGGAGGACCGGGACATCCTGATCTGTCCGCCGGCGACGCTGGTTGCGGGTTTTGCGTCCTCATATTCCGATGAGGGCGTCATGATTGGCG
>CAMYNO010000207.1 GCA_947259815.1 uncultured Parvularculaceae bacterium | reverse complement strand
TCGACCGACCCCATACCGTCCACAACCTTCAATTTCCCCTGTTTTTCGTAATAGGGAATCAGCGGGGCCGTCTGGTCGCGATAGACATCCAGCCGCTTTTTGAAGGTCTCTTCATTGTCGTCCTTGCGGACCTGTTCGCCGCGCGCCTTGGTTTCGGCAATGCGGGAGCGCAGGCGGTCAATCAGGGCCGATTCGTCAACCCGCAACTCAATGACCGCATCGACCTTGCGTCCGCCTTTGCCGAAGAGGCCGAGGAATTTCTCGCCGGTTTTTTTCGCGAGGATCTCGTCCAGCATTTCCGCCTGCCGGACCGTGCGCGGAAAGCCATCGAGCAGGAAGCCCTTGGCGCAGTCGGCCTGATCGATTCTCTCATCGACAATCGCCGCGACAATCTCGTCGGAAACCAGGTTCCCGGAATCCATGACTTCCTTCGCCTGCTTGCCGACCGGCGTTTGCGCCGCAACAGCCGCGCGCAACATATCGCCCGTGGAAAGCTGAGGAATGCCATAACGCTCGACGATATGCGCCGCCTGCGTTCCCTTGCCCGCCCCTGGAGGGCCCAGGAATATCAAGATCACCGTCGTCCCCCGCGTAATTTCGATTTCTTGATGAGGCTCTCATATTGCTGTGCAACGAGATGCCCCTGAATTTGCCCGACTGTGTCCAGGGTCACCGAAACCACAATGAGCAGCGACGTTCCGCCCACATAGACAGGAATGGCCTGGTTGGAGCCCATCTTCAAAAGCTCAGGGAAGATACAAACCGCCGTCAGGTAGAGCGCGCCAATAACGGTGAGGCGCGTGACGACGTAGTCCAGATATTCCGCTGTGCGCGCGCCGGGGCGATAGCCCTGAATGAAGCCGCCATATTTTTTGAGATTGTCAGCAACGTCTTCGACATTGAACACGACAGAGGTGTAAATGAAGGTGAAGCCAATAATCAGCACCGCATATAAGCCAACATATAGCGGGCGGCCCGGCGAAAACAGGAAGCCCAGCGTTTGCAGCCATTCCGGCGAATTCTGTCCAACAGCGCCAATCGCCGTCGCCGGCAATAACAGCAGCGACGAGGCGAAAATCGGCGGAATAACGCCGGACGGGTTGAGCTTCATGGGCAGGTGCGATTTTTCACCCTGCGTCATGCGCTGACCCACCTGACGGCGCGGATACTGGACGATAATGCGTCGCTGCGATCGCTCGATGAAAACGACGAACACAACGAGCGCGAGCGCCAGTGCAGCGATAACGAGAATGGTGCCGCCGCCGACCCCGGCCCCCGTACGACCCTGATCGAGCAGACCTGCGATCACCCGCGGGAGCTCTGCGACGATGCCGGCGAAGATGATCAGTGAAACGCCATTGCCAACGCCGCGCGCGGTAATCTGCTCGCCGAGCCAGAGCAGGAACATGACGCCGCCCACCATGGTGACGACGGTGGTTAGCAGGAAGAATGGTCCCGGATTGAGCGCAACGCCCTGCCCCTGAAGCGAGACAGCAATGAAATAGCCCTGCATCGTTGCAAGGAACACCGTAAGATAGCGGGTGTACTGATTGATTTGGCGACGTCCCTGCTCGCCCTCTTTCTTGATTGCCTCAAGCGAGGGAATAACAGCCGCCATCAACTGCATGATAATCGACGCCGAAATATACGGCATGATGTTGAGAGCGAAGATCGCCATGCGCTCAACCGCGCCGCCGGCGAAAATATTCAGCGTGCCCAGCAGACCGCCCTGTTGTCCCTGGAAGCCCTGGCTGAAGGTCGCCATGTCGATACCGGGAAGCGGTACGAATGTGCCGAGGCGGTAGACGATCAGGGCCCCGAGCGTGAACAGCAGGCGCTTTTTCAACTCCTCCGCCTTCGCGAAGGAGGAAAGCGTCATATTGGCGGCAAACTGTTCAGCGGCTGATGTCATAAGAACTCGTATCCCGTGCGATTTGCGCCCGTCAGTCGATCAGCGGGCCATGTGGCGATGAATGCCGGCGCGCGCAACCGTGAAACGCGAATATCAGGCCTTTTCCGGCATTGTGACCGTGCCGCCCGCCTTTTCGACAGCCGCTTTTGCGGTGGCGGAGGCATGCGCGACTTCAATTTCAATTTTTGCCGACAAGTCGCCAACGCCAAGCAGGCGAATGCCCGCATGGGCCCGGCGCAGGACGCCTGCTTCGACAAGCGAGGCGGCGTCAATCTTCTTGCCTGCATCAACTTTGCCGGCGTCGATGGCGGCTTGCAGGCGGCCGAGATTAACCTCGACAAATTTCCTGGCGTTCGGTTTGGTGAAGCCGCGCTTCGGCAAGCGCATATAAAGCGGCATCTGGCCGCCTTCATAGGCGCGAATGCCCGATACGCCGGAACGGGACTTCTGGCCCTTAACGCCGCGTCCGCCGGTCTTGCCCTTGCCCGAGCCGATGCCGCGTCCAACGCGGATGCGGTTCTTACGAGCGCCTTTATTGTCAGAGAGTTCGTTGAGCTTCATTTTTTCCTCGACTTTCGACGGCAAATACGCCGCCTCGCCTGAATGTCCGAAAACGGACGAATTAATCTTCGATCACCTCAACCATGTGAGAGATCTTGCGGATCATGCCGCGCACCGCCGGGGTATCTTCCAGCTCACGCGTGCGGCCGATTTTGTTGAGGCCCAAACCGATCAGTGTTGCGCGCTGATCCTGCGGTCTGCGGATTGCGCTGCCTGTCTGGCGGACCTTGATGGTTTTCTTATCTGCCATGGTTGACGTTCCTTACGCTGCGTCCGCGTCTGCGCTCTCGGGAGCAGACTCGGACTGACCGCCGCCAACACGGCGGGAAAGGATATCGGAAACTTTTTTACCGCGCTTGGCCGCAATGGAACGCGGGCTCGTCTGGTTTTGTAACGCGTTCACCGTCGCCCGAACCATGTTGTAGGGGTTGGACGATCCAATCGACTTGGCGACCACATCCTGAACGCCGAGCGATTCGAAAATCGCGCGCATCGGACCGCCGGCGAT
>CAMYNO010000206.1 GCA_947259815.1 uncultured Parvularculaceae bacterium | reverse complement strand
ACGGCCTCCTGGCCTGAGTAGGCGCCAAGGACGTAGAGAAGGCTGTCTCGGAACAACCAGACATCATTCTTCTTGACGTCATGATGCCGGGAATGGACGGCTTTGAAGCGTGCAGGCGCATCATAGAGGATCCGGAAACGACGCATATTCCTATCGTTATGGTGACAGCGCTTGATCAGCAGGCGGATAGAGTCGCAGGACTTGAGGCGGGCGCCGACGATTTTCTGACCAAGCCGGTTGAAGATCTGGCTTTGTTCGCACGGGTTCGCAGTCTGACCCGGCTCAAAATGATGACGGATGAGCTGCGGGCGCGATATGCGACCGGTAAAGGGCTCGGCGTTGTTGAAAGCATTGAACTCGATGCTTCCAATCTGGAAAAGCGGATCTTTATTATCGATGATAATGAGGAACAGATCGGGCGATTGCAGAGCGCGCTTGGCGAAGGCTATGCAATTTCTCACGAGATTGACCCGGAGGTCTCTCTCGGTCGCGCGCGCTCCGGCGATTTCGATGTGATTATCGTCAATCTCTCGCTGGAAGCGATGGATCCGTTGCGGTTGTGTTCGTCAATCCGGTCTTTCGATGAAACGCGGTTGACGCCGATACTTGCGGTGGTGCGACAGGGCGATACGCGAAAACTCGTTCGCGCGCTTGATATTGGCGTGAATGATTACCTGACGCGACCGATCGACAAGAACGAGCTTGCTGCGCGTGTAACGACGCAGTTACGCCGCAAGCATTATATCGACCAGCTTCGTTCGTCGTTCCAGGCCAGCCTTGAGATGGCGGTAACGGACCAACTGACCGGCCTTTACAATCGTCGATACCTCGCAAGCCATCTGAGCGCGATGTTTGATCGCGCTAACTGGACGGGTCGCCCGCTTGCTGTGACCATTCTGGATATCGATCACTTTAAGAAAATCAACGATACCTATGGCCATGATGTGGGCGATAAAGTCATTCAGGAATTCGCAGAACGCATTTCTCGTTCCATTCGCGGGATTGACCTTGCCTGTCGCTATGGCGGCGAAGAATTCCTGATCGCGATGCCTGACACGGATGCAAGCTTTGCCGCCGTGGTCGCCGAACGACTACGCCAGGAAATTGCCACGGAAAAATTCCTGGTTAACGGCGCTCGCGACGAATTGACGGTTACTGCGTCGATCGGCATTGCCTCGACGGAAAACGGCCCGGACGAAGACACTGCGCAAAAACTCATCAAGCGCGCTGATGAAGCGCTCTACGAAGCGAAAGCCGGCGGCCGTAACAAGGTCATCAACCGGGCGGCGTAACGTCAGGGCACCCGGCGGTTTACGTCTCAAAAGCAGATACAAAAAAGCCGCCGAAACCGGCGGCTCTGTTCGTCAATGTCAAAGATCCAGCAGATCTATTTGATCTTGCCTTCCTTGAACTCGACATGCTTGCGCGCAACCGGATCATACTTCCGCAAAACCATCTTCTCGGTCATGGTGCGGGTATTCTTTTTCGCCACATAGAAATAGCCGGTGTCCGCCGTCGAATTGAGGCGAATTTTGATTGTGGTCGGCTTGGCCATCATGTTGCTCCAGTCGCAGTGAGCGGCGGAACTTACTCAGGCGCGCCTCTATGTCAAGTCAGCAGAGGGCGGTAAATCGCCGGTTTTGGGTTCGTCGGAGACCGCAGCGAAGCCGTGCATCCGGTTCGCCCACTGGATGCCGATCAGCGCGCCCTTGAAAACCGGCAGGCCAAGGGCGGTTGCGGCGATAATCGCCGGCATCCAGAACGCGAATTGCTGCCACATTGGCGGGTCAAACAGCTGTTTTGCGGCGAGGGCGAGGGGGATCGCGATATGACCGACCACCATGATCGTCACATAGGGCGGGGCGTCGTCGGCCTCGTGCCCGGTGAGGTCGAGGCCGCATGCCGGGCAATTATCCCTGATTTTGACATAGCCGCTAAATAGAGCGCCGCGCCCGCATTGGGGGCATTTTTTGGCCAGCCCGCGCGCCATGGCCCGGAGCCAGGAGCGTTGGCCGCTCGGACCGCCGAATATTTCCGCCGTTTCGCTCATGGCGCGAGATATGCGGGCCGCTGCCGCTGGCGCAAGGGCTGCGCTCCTCTATTTGGCGCGGCCCGAGGTCACAGTCTCTGGCGTCGGCTAATCGCCGAATACGCGTTCGAAGATCGTATCCACATGCTTGGTGTGGTGGCTGAGATCAAACAGCGCATCGAGGTCGCCAGCGGAGAGTTTAGCGGCGACGTCCTTGTCCGCCTTGAGAAGATCCAGAAAGGCGCCGTCGCCGCGCCAGGCCGGCATCGCATTACGCTGTACGAAGCTGTAGGAATCCTCGCGGCTGACGCCCGCCTGCGTCAACGCCAGCAACACGCGCTGGGAAAAGATCAGCCCACCGAGCTTGTCGAGATTTGCCTGCATCTGGTCTGGATAGACGACAAGGTTTTCGACAACACCGGCAAGCCGTTGCAAGGCGAAATCGAGATGCACCGTGGCGTCCGGGCCTATGCCGCGCTCAACCGATGAATGAGAAATATCCCGCTCATGCCAGAGCGCCACATTTTCCATTGCCGGGGTGACGCACATGCGCACGAGGCGGGCAAGCCCTGTGAGGTTTTCGGTCAGGATCGGGTTGCGCTTATGCGGCATCGCCGACGACCCCTTTTGACCCTTTGAGAAGAATTCCTCCGCCTCCAGAACTTCGCTGCGCTGAAGGTGGCGGACTTCAACCGCCAGCCGTTCGATGGAAGAGGCGACGACGCCAAGGGCGGCAAAGAAAGCGGCATGACGGTCGCGCGGGATCACCTGGGTCGATACCGGCTCAATGGCGAGGTCCATCTTGTCGGCCACATAAGCTTCAACTGAGGGGTCGATATTGGCGAAGGTGCCGACGGCGCCGGATATGGCGCAGACGGCGATTTCATCGCGCGCCGCGGCAAGGCGTTTTCGGCCGCGTTCGAATTCTGCGTAATAAGTCGCCAGCTTGACGCCGAAGGTGGTCGGTTCTGCGTGAATGCCATGGCTGCGCCCGACGCAGATCGTATACTTGTGTTCGTAAGCGCGCTTTTTCAGTGCGGCGAGAAGGCGATCCATGCCGGCAAGAAGAATGTCGCTGGCGCGGCTCAGTTGCACCGACAGGCAGGTGTCGAGAACATCAGACGACGTCATGCCCTGATGAACGAAACGCGCTTCGGGTCCGACAAGTTCGGCAAGGTGGGTCAGGAAGGCGATGACATCATGTTTCACCTCCCGCTCGATCTCGTCGATGCGGTCGGCGTCGAAGACAACGTCCTTGCCTTTTTTCCAGACGGTTTCTGCCGCGTCCTGCGGGATCACGCCAAGCTCGGCCATCTTCATGGCGGCGTGAGCCTCGATCTCAAACCAGATGCGGTATTTTGTATCCGGCGACCAGATATCAGCCATTTCGGCGCGGGCGTAACGGGGTATCATTGTTGGCTCCAATTATGAGCAGCCGAAGTAGCCTTGAGCGTATCTTCTGTCAAAGGCGGTATGCGCGATGAAACCCGGCAGTTTGGAAAGTGCGGCAAGCTCACAATGCTTTGGTGTTTGGCGTCGCTTGCTTTCGACGTGCCTAGACTTGCTGGACCCCGGCTTGCGCCGGGGAGATCGGGTTGAGGGTTAGGAAAAATCTCTCGTCCGTTCTTTCCGGCGAAAGCCGGAATCCAGAAATAGCGGGCTTAAAGATCGCCTGAATGTTGGATGGTGGGCTACGCCTCGTTGCGAACCCACCCTACCATTCCAGAATCACTTTCCCCGACTGGCCCGAGCGCATGATGTCGAAGCCTTTCTGGTAGTCATCGACGGCGAAGCGGTGCGTCAGGATCGGCGACAAATCGAGACCGCCCTGCAGCATTGCGCCCATCTTGTACCAGGTCTCGAACATGCGCCGCCCGTAGATGCCCTTGATCTCAAGGCCCTTGAAAATAACCTTGTCCCAGTCAATGCCGGCGCCATTGGGCATGATGCCAAGCATGGCGATCTTGCCGCCGTGGTTCATGGTCTCGAGCATCGACTGAAACGCCGTGACAACGCCGGACATTTCAAGACCGACATCAAAGCCTTCGGTCATGCCCAGTTCGGCCATCACATCGTTCAGCGATTCATCGGCGACATTGACCGCGCGGGTGGCGCCCATCTTCCTTGCAAGCTCAAGGCGATATTCGTTGACGTCGGTGACGACAACATGTCGGGCGCCGGCATAGCGGGCAATCGCGCCGGCCATGATGCCGATCGGGCCGGCGCCGGTAATCAGCACATCCTCGCCCACAAGATCGAAGGCGAGGGCGGTATGAGCGGCATTGCCGAAAGGATCGAAGATCGCGCCCATATCATCGGAAATATCGTCGGGCAGGCGATAGACGTTGAACGCCGGCACGGCGACATATTCGGCAAAGGAACCGGGGCGGTTGACGCCAACGCCCATCGTATTGCGGCAAAGATGACGTTTCCCGCCGCGGCAATTGCGGCAGTGACCGCAGGTGACATGGCCCTCGGCCGAGACGCGGTCGCCAATCTTGAATGTCGCATGTTCGGGGTGAACTTCCGATCCGATATCGACGACTTCGCCGGCAAACTCATGGCCCACGGTCATCGGTACGGGAATGGTTTTCTGCGCCCACTCGTCCCAGTTATAGATGTGGACGTCGGTGCCGCAGATGGCGGTGCGCTTCACCTTGATAAGGACGTCGTTGGGTCCGATGGTTGGCCGTGCCGTATCGGCAAGCCAGATACCTTCTTCCGCTTTTGCTTTCATCAACGCTTTCATGGACGCCCGCCTTGTCGGTTATTCGCCGTCATCGTCATCGTCGTCTTCTTCGGACTTGGGCGGGATGACTGGCGCCGGCGGATCGCTCGCCGGGAAAGTTTCGTCCAACGCCTCGTCGAGTTCGTCGCTCTTTTCTTTCTTTGTTTTTCCGTCGTTCATTTCTGCAACCTCATGGATTTGAATAGTACGACTATATAACGCCGACCTTTTTGCCGGCATTGACGAACGCAGCCACGGCCCGATCGACCTGTTCGTCGCTATGGGCGGCGCACATTTGCGTGCGGATGCGCGCCTGGCCTTTCGGGACAACCGGAAACGAAAACGCCGTCACGTAGACGCCTTCGTCCATCATGGCGGCGGCCATTTCTCCCGCCTGGCGGGCATCCGGGATCATAACCGGAATAATCGGGTGCTCGCCGGGAAGAAGGGTAAAGCCCGCATCCGTCATGGCCGTTCGGAAGCGTTCTGCATTTCGAAATAGCTGCGCGCGCAATCCGTCGCCGTCACGCACGAGCTCAAGTGTCTTCAGTGTGGCGCCGAGGAGAGCCGGGGTGAGAGCATTTGAAAACAAATAGGGCCGCGCGCGATTGCGCAGCAGATGCACGACTTCTTTTGAGGCGCAGATATACCCGCCCATGCCGCCGCCCAGCGCCTTGCCGAGCGTGCCGGTCAGGATATCGACCCGGTCGCCTACGCCGCAATGCGCCGGCGCGCCTTTTCCCTGCGGTCCCATAAATCCGGTGGCGTGGCAGTCATCGACCATCACGAGGGCGCCGAACTCATCCGCAAGGGAACAAATTTCGTCCAGTCTGGCGATATAACCGTCCATGGAAAAGACGCCGTCGGTAACGATCAGTTTTGTGCGCGCGCCGTCGGCGTCCGCCTGTTTCAATTGCGCGCGCAAATCATCCATATCGGAATTGGCGAAACGATATCGCTTTGCCTTGCACAGCCTTACGCCGTCGATGATCGAGGCATGGTTCAGCGCATCGGAGATGATCGCATCGTCAGGGCCGAGGAGCGGTTCGAAGACGCCGCCATTAGCGTCAAAACAGGCGGCGAACAGAATTGAATCTTCGTAGCCCAGATAGTCGGCGACTTCGCGTTCGACCCGGCGGTGGAGATCCGTTGTCCCGCAGATGAACCGGACGGAGGCCATGCCGAAGCCATAATCGTCCATTGTGGCTTTCGCAGCCGCGATAATCTGCGGGTGGTCGGCTAGCCCGAGATAATTATTGGCGCAAAAATTGAGGAGGCGCATGCGTTTGCCGCCATGTATCACCTCTATTTCAGGCCCTTGCGGCGATGTTATCTCCCGCTCGACCTTTTCCAGGCCCTGTTTGCGCAAACTTTCGATTTCCTGCTTGATCCTGCCGTAAAATTCTTCGCGCATCTTGGCCTTCACTCTTTCACCGTCTACCACGGTTGCATCGTTTGGCGCCGCCGGGCCGTCTCGTCAATGCGAGGTCCGACGCAGCCGGTAGAGGCATTTCATGACCGATAACACAGAACGCTTCGAAGCGTGGATTCGTTCCGATTTCGTCGCCATGAATACGACGCTGGAGGAATTGTACTTTGCGCAACCCGACCGGGCGGCGGTGGAAGGCGTT
>CAMYNO010000205.1 GCA_947259815.1 uncultured Parvularculaceae bacterium | reverse complement strand
TAGGAATTGACCGGGTGTTGGCGAGCGAACAGTAATCAAGCCCCGGACATGCGATGATATCGCTGACGAGCCCAATATTCGCTGTTGTGAGCCCGGCGGCTTCAAGCGCTGAATAAACCGTATAAAGATCTTCCTTTTTTACATGAGGAAGCACGAGGTTTTGTTCATGAGTGACGCGGATTTCGTCACTTGAGTATTGCTCAGCAATTTCGGCGACCGCGTCCATCTCCTCAGCGCTCGCATCGCCGGGGATGCCGCCGATTGGCTTTAGGGAGATATTGACGATTGAGTAGCCTGCCGCATGGTGGGGGTGCGTATTGAGCCGGACCCATCGGTCAAACGCGCTGTTTTCTTTGCGCTTTTCTTCCAGCAACGCACACTCGCCCGGCAATTCCTCAAAAACCGGCGGCGCGAAATAGGCGCGGATACGCTCTATTTCTTCAGCAGGCAGATCTATGTCTTTACGCTCTATCGCCGTCCATTCTTTCTCGACCAGCGCCGCGAAATCTTCAACGCCCTTATCGTTGACGAGAATTTTTATTCGCGCCTTGTAAAGATTGTCGCGGCGGCCCTGCAGATTATAAACCCGCAAAATCGCTTCGAGATAAGAAAGCAAATGCTCTTTCGGCAGAAACTCACGAATAACCTTGCCGACATATGGCGTGCGCCCAAGCCCGCCACCGACGATCACCTCAAAGCCTGTCTCGCCCTGGTCGTTTCGAAGGAGCCGCAAGCCGATATCATGCACCTTGACGGCCGCGCGATCATGGTCCGACGCGGTCACGGCGATCTTGAATTTGCGCGGCAGGAATGAAAACTCCGGATGAAAGGTCGACCACTGACGAATAACCTCGCACCAGATGCGCGGATCTTCGATCTCGCCTTCCGCCGCGCCGGCGAACTGGTCGGACGTCACATTACGGATGCAATTCCCCGACGTCTGGATCGCATGCATCTCTACCTTGGCGAGGTCGTCAAGCAGATCCGGCACATCGACAAGCGCCGGCCAATTGAACTGGATATTCTGACGTGTCGTGAAATGTGCGTAGCTCTTGTCGTATTTGCGCGAGACCGCCGCCAGGGCGCGCAACTGGCTCGACGACAACGTGCCGTAAGGAATTGCGACCCGAAGCATATAAGCGTGAAGCTGAAGATAGAGCCCGTTCATCAGACGTAACGGTTTGAACTGATCTTCGGTGAGTTCGCCGGAAAGGCGCCGCTCCACCTGACCGCGGAACTGCGAGACCCGCTCCGCCACCATCGTCGCATCGAATTCATCATATCTATACATCAGGCGGCCTCGCCGGTTTCTGGCGTTGCATCAATAACCAGGTCGCGCTCAACGCGAGCGATCCAACGTCGTACATTTGGAAATTCATCGAGATCGAAGCCGCCTTCATGGGCGACGCGCGTATAAGCGACCAACGCCACATCGGCGACAGTAAGCGTTTCGCCGACAAGATATTCGCCAGCGACCAACGCCAATTCCATTTGACTGAGCGCGCGGCGACCTTTCGCCATGAGCTGCGGATCGATTTCATTGTCCGTTTTTTTCAGGAACGCTTTATGGAAGCGCCGCACCGCGATCGCCGGTTCATGGGAATATTGCTCCCAGAAGAGCCATTCGTTCACCTTGGCGCGCTCGTACAGATCCGTCGGCAGCAAGGATGAATCCGCAAGACCCGCGAGATAAACGATGATGGCGTTCGATTGCGATAAGGCACGGCCATCCGCCAGGATCACCGCCGGTACCTGACCGGACGGATTAAGCTTTAAAAACTCCTCCGTACGCGTTGTGCCGGCAAGAATATCAATCTCGGTCCAGTCATAAGGCAGGCCGAGATGTTCGGCTATCCAGCGAACCTTCAGGCAATTGCCGCTGCGGCTATCGCCATAAATATGCAACTTGCCGCTCATCGGCGCACCGCCTGATAGCCAAGGTCGGCACGCACGGTCGGGCCTGCCGTACGGATTGTTTCCCGGATTTTTGCACGCCCGTCGATTGCGCCGGCGTCATCGACGTCAATCAGATAGGCATCGGCGATTTCGCCGGTTCGCGATTGCGCCGCGGCAAGGACAGCCAGTGCGTCATCGCCCTGAAAACGCGCCGCATCGCTGAAAGTCTCCACCCAGAGATCATCGTCAGAGAGATATACGACCGCGCCATCCGTTAATCGGTTGCCTGTCACCGCCTTCATGCGGCCCTCCTTGCCTGTGCCGCAATATCGACAAGGCCAGCGCCGTCGGCGCGCGCGGCAACCTCGCCAATGATCAAAATCGCCGGACCCTTAACGCCGGCGGCATCGATCATGACACCGAGATTGCCGAGCGTTCCCTTGACGATCCTTTGTTCGGACCGGGCGCCATTCTCGATAATAGCGGCGGGCGTCTCCACGGCGCGACCATGGGCAATGAGCCGCGCGGCGATCACGCCCGCCTTTGAAACGCCCATATAGACGACGAGCGTATTCTTCAGCGCAGCCAGCGCGCCCCAATCGAGATCCGGTTCCGCATCGTCTTTGGCATGGCCGGTCACAAACGTAACCGCCTGCGCTTCATCGCGATGGGTAAGCGGGATACCCGCCGCCGCCGCGCATCCCGTCGCTGCGGTAATTCCCGGCGTTACGTAAGCGTCAACGCCCGCGGCCTTAAGGGCTTCAAGCTCTTCACCGCCGCGTCCGAAAACATAAGGGTCGCCGCCCTTAAGGCGAACGACCGTTTTTCCTTCGCGCGCAAAACCGATCATGCGTCTTTCGATTTCTTCTTGCGGCACCGCGTGATTGGCTTTCGCTTTTCCGACAAAAACCCGCTCTGCATCGCGGCGAATAAGAGAAAGGATATCATCGCCGACAAGCCGGTCGTAAAGAACAACATCCGCATCCTGAATGAGGCGCAACGCCTTTAACGTCAAAAGCTCGGGGTCGCCGGGACCGGCGCCGACAATATGCACGACGCCGTCCATTTTGTCCGTATCAGGATCGTTTAGTGCGGCAATGGCGAGTTCATTCGCACCCGCCTCGTCGCCGGCATAGGCGCGGGCGGCCACGGGACCGCGAAAGAAATTCTCCCAGAAGCGCCGGCGCGCCGGCGGCGCTATCTTTGCCTTCACACTTTCGCGGTAGCGCGCCGCGAGAGCCAGCAACGCATCGGCCCGCGCCGGAACAAGCGCTTCAATCTTTTCGCGGATCGCCTTGGCAAAGGCAGGTCCGGCCCCGCCGGTGGAAATGGCGATTGTCAGCCGGCCGCGGTCAACAATCGAAGGCGTGGTGAAATCGCATAACTCTGGACGATCGACGGCGTTCACGAGCGCGCCCGCCGTTTTTGCCGCCGCCGCCCATTCCGCCGCAAGGCCGTCATCATCGACAGCCACGAAGACAATAACCGCGCCGGTCAAATCCGCGCGCGTGGGCGCCCCCTCGATAATCGTCGCCGCGCCGCTCAATTCGACGCGGATGGATTCAGCGACTTCCGGCCAGATCAGGATCGGCGCACCGCCGGCGGCGACAACGAGGCGCGCCTTGCCCAGCGCAGCATCGCCACCGCCCAGAATGACGACACGGCGGTCCGCCAGAGAAATAAATGCCGGAAAGCGATCCATATTAGCTAAACTTAACCATGTAGCACCCACCCGTTGGGCATGGCGGGAACCTATGCATCCGATTTGAACGTCTCAAGCGAGTATTTTTGCCGAGTTCGTTAGGTAATCTGATACATAGCCACTAACCCGACGCACAGAGCTGCTTGAGCTATACTAAATCATAGCTCACTTTTATGTTACAGATCGTAGATTGCGTATTGATAAGTGTTTCTAACGAGCGTAAAGGCACTAAAGGCTGAGGAGAGGGCCGGTTATGAAGCGTTTGCCGCCATTGAATTCATTGAAGGTCTTTGAGGCCGCTGCAAGACACT
>CAMYNO010000204.1 GCA_947259815.1 uncultured Parvularculaceae bacterium | reverse complement strand
TACCATGCGGCGGTCTGTGCGCCGATGGCGGACCCGGCAAGCGCCTGTCCCGCAAGGTTCCAAGGAAGGCCGGTCAGTATGTGACCGCGCAGATATTCAAATATCGCAAAAACCGCAGCAAAGATAAGAATACGCGCCCACCCGGATCGCCAGAGCGAGACACAAACGAGCCCCGCCAATCCGGCAAAAACCGCCAGCCCGGCCGGCATCGCCGTTACGGCAAATGGCGCCATCCAGGCGAATTGATCCGCCTGAACGAAAAACGAAAACGCCATCCAGTAAACGCCGGCAAGGAAGTAGCCGAAACCGAACCACCAGCCGGCGGCAAAAGCGCGCCGCCGCGGCCTGACGCCATCGTGCGCCGCATCAATCAGCAGGACAAAAATAGAGAAGGCCACAACCAGCAGCGGCAGCGCATATACCGGCGCCATGGCGAGAGCGCCGCAAACCCCGGCAAGAAACGCAACGCCAGCGCGCCGCCAGCCGGTAAGCGCTTTCACCTCAACAGCAAAGCGTTCAATTGGCGCGCCGATGCGCTCAATGATGTTTGGCACTATTCAGCCGCTTCGTTCTGGGGACGCCGCGATTGGCGGATGCGCAAACGGCGGACTTTTCTGGCGTCGGCTTCGGCAATTTCGAAGTCAAAGCCGGAGGGGCTTGCAATGATCTCGCCCCGCTGCGGCACCCGGCCCGCTATCGACACCACATAACCGCCGACCGTATCAATTTCCTCGTCCTCAAGAACAAGACTTGCGCCGGTTTCTTCGACAAAGACGTCAAGTTCCGCACGGGCGTCGGCAATCCAGCCGCCATCGGCCGCCGGCGTAACCGACGGTTCGTCATCATCGTCATGCTCGTCGTTGATGTCGCCGACAATCTCTTCAACGAGATCTTCAATCGTGACGAGGCCGTCCGTGCCGCCATATTCGTCAATGACGAGAGCCATGTGAATGCGGCTTGCCTGCATCCGCAACAGCATGTCCGTAACGCGCATGGAGGGCGGCGCATAAAGCAGGTCGCGGCGAATGGATTTCAGCACCGGCGCGCCCTGGTCGAGCGAATCTGCACCATTCGACAGGAGCCCGACCACATCCTTGATATGCACCATGCCTACCGGATCATCGAGATCGCCGCGATAAACCGGCATGCGCGAATGCCCCGCCTCCGCGAAGGATTTCACAAGCTCTTCGAGCGGCGTGTTGATGTCTACGGCAAAGATATCGGCGCGCGGCGCCATAACGTCGAATACGGTTTTTTCGTCAAAGGCGACGACCCGCTCAATCATGGCGCGGCGGGCGTTTGTAAACGCGTCGTCGCCATCGCTCGCAAAGTCTTCCGCATCCGCGATGTCGGCTATGCCTTCAGCGTCGGAACTGTTCGAAAACAAGGATCGAAGTCTTGAGAAAAATCCCTCGCGTCGAGGAGGTTCATCCGGGTCTGATAATTCGTTCGTCATCTTCATCTTTGCTCGCCGCTAAACCTCATCGAGGGCGGCATAAGGATCGGGAACGCCCAAACGCGCAAGAATGCTCGATTCGCGCGCTTCCATTTTCGCGGCGTCCACATCGTTTTCATGATCATACCCGATCAGATGCAACATGCCATGCACGAGAAGATGCGCCGCATGGGCGCGCAAGGGCACGCTACGGTCCGCCGCCTCACGTTGGCAAGTCTCAAACGCCAACACGACATCGCCAAGATAGGCTTCGCCGGGCGGCAAATGATCGCCCGCGGGAAAGGACAATACATTCGTCGCCGCATCCTTGCCGCGATAGGTTGAATTCAGCGCTGCGACCGCCGCATCGTCAGTGAAGAGAACCGACACAGGGGAAATCTCTTCCTGTATCGATGCGGCAACGGCGCGCAGACACAGTTCCGATAACGGCGCCGGCTCAATTTCCCGCCAGCCTTCGTAGTCGACGCGCACTTCGCACAAACCATCCTGCATCGTTGTTGTCACGGGCGGCGCCGTTTCTGATCGCGGTCATCATAGGCGTTGACGATACGCGCAACCAGCGGATGGCGCACAACATCCGCCGCGGTAAACCGAGCTTCCGCAACACCTTCAACGCCGGCCAGAACCGAAAGCGCATCCGCCAGCCCTGAGCGTTCGCCATCGGGCAAATCAGTCTGGGTCGGATCGCCGGTTACCGCCATATGCGCGCCTTCGCCAAGACGGGTAAGGAACATCTTCATCTGCTCCGGCGTTGCGTTTTGGGCTTCATCCAAAATAACTGCCGCCCGCGACAGCGTGCGGCCGCGCATGAATGCAATTGGCGCAATTTCAATATCGCCGGCGGCGATACGTCGCTCCACATAATCTGCATGCATCATATCGTGGAGCGCATCATACAAAGGGCGTAAAAAGGGGTCGACCTTTTCCTTCATATCGCCGGGCAGGAACCCAATTCTTTCCCCCGCCTCAAGCGCAGGACGTGAAAGAATGATCCGCTCCACCGCACCGGAAAGTAAAAGCCCCACTGCATGAGCCACCGCAAGATAGGTTTTGCCCGTTCCGGCGGGACCGACGCCAAATGTCAGATCATGGCTGTTGAGCTTGTCGATATACGCCGCCTGGTTGACGGAGCGCGGCACGATCAACTTCTTGGGCGTTTTTATCGCGCGCGCATCAACAGCTTCCGGCGACTTCATCGCTTCGATATTTTTGGCGGCGGCGCGCACGTCTTCAACCGCAACCGCGTCACCACGCTTTAAGCGTGCATAAAGGCGTTTCAACGCCGATATTGCACGGCCGCGCGCATCGGGATCACCGGAAACCGCAAAGCGATTTCCGCGCGGGTCGATCCTGACCTTCAGGGCGTCTTCGAGGATTGCAAGATGCGCGTCATGGCTGCCGGAAAGTTCGGCGGCAAGTTTGTTGTCGTCGAAATCGATATGCGCAACTTCGCCTGCGGCTGGTTGTTCGCTCAAGCGGCGTCCTCATCCTCTTTCTTTAGCGCGCCAGCGAGCGCATTCGGCGTCACATCCAGAATTGTCACCGGCGCTATCGATCCTAGCATGGACTCTGGCGCGTTTGCGTGAACGCTTTGCAAATAAGGCGATCGGCCGATCAACTGGCCCGGATGGCGGCCGGCTTTTTCGAACAATACCGGCATGGTCCGGCCGATCTGGGCGCGATTGAACGCCGAGCGCTGGCGTTCCAGCAATTCCTGCAGCCGGGCCAGGCGGTCGTCCTTTTCCGCCTCCGCCACCTGTTTCGGCATTGCGGCCCCCGGCGTGCCGGGACGGCGTGAATATTTGAACGAGTATGCCGAGGCGTAACCGACCGTCTCGACGAGCGCCAATGTCTCTTCGAAATCCTCGGTCGTTTCGCCTGGAAAACCAACAATGAAGTCGCCTGAAAGAGCAATATCCGGGCGCGCATCCCGGATTTTTTCGATCAGGCGGCGATAACTCTCCGCGGTATGGCCGCGATTCATGGATTTAAGGATCTTGTCCGACCCGGCCTGCACCGGCAGGTGCAGGTACGGCATGAGCTTTTCTTCGTCACCCAGCGCCGCGATCAACCCGTCATCCATGTCGCGAGGATGCGAGGTCGTAAACCGGATGCGCTCAATACCATCGATCTTCGCCAGATGCCGGCACAGCTCGCCGAGACGCCACTTATCGCTGCTGTCGCCAGCCGGCGGCGCGCCGGCCCAGCCATTTACATTCTGCCCGAGAAGCGTGACCTCTTTCACGCCCTGCGCCGCAAGCGAGCGCGCCTCGGCCGTAATCGCTTCCACCGGACGCGAGACCTCAGCGCCGCGCGTATAGGGAACGACGCAAAATGTGCAGAATTTATCACAGCCCTCCTGCACCGTAATGAACGCAGCCGGTCCTTCCGCCTCGCGGTTGCAGAGGGCGTCAAATTTCTCGTTTACAGCGAAGTCAGTTTCCAGCGCCACACCGCGATCACGCGCATCACGCGCCAGCAGTTCTGGAAGCCTGTGATACGCCTGCGGACCGATCACCATATCGACCACTGGCGCGCGCGCGGCGATTTCCGCGCCTTCCGCTTGCGCAACGCAACCCGCCACAGCGATTGTCATGGTTTCGCCGTCCGCCTCGCGGTTTGCTTTTGCCCGCTTAAGCCGCCCGAGTTCGGAATAGACCTTCTCCGCCGCCTTCTCGCGGATATGGCAGGTATTAAGGATAACCAAGTCAGCGTCGTCCGGACTGTCCGCCGCGCTGTAACCGATCGGCTTTAAAAGGTCGGCCATACGCTCGGAATCATACACATTCATCTGGCACCCATAGGTGCGGATGAATACAGACTTTCCCTGTTTTGGCCGTAAATCGGTCATTTATCGCCATCAAACTTCAATAGTCGCCGGTATTTAGGCGGGCGGCGCAGGTGATGCAATGCGCGGCCGGAAACACATCTCGCAAGAATTTGATGTGGCTTTGTTTTGCCCAGACCCGCGGCGCGGCATATTTGAGGTTGTGAGTGCTGAAAGTAGTCGAAGAATGAAGTTGCTTATCGCCATATCCGCGGGGTTCGCCGCTTTGGCCGCGTCATCGATTGCGGCCGCCAAAAGCCCGGTGGTCGTGGAGTTGTTTACCTCTCAATCCTGCTCGTCCTGCGTGGCCGCGACCGCATATTCCGCTGAACTTGCCGAACACGATGGCGTAATCCTCCTCGCCTGGCATGTTGATTACTGGAACTCCCTGCAGACCAGGAATGGCCGCTGGGTCGATCCCTACTCCGATCCCGCGCATACCGAGCGCCAGCGCCAATACAACCGCAATTTGCGCTCGACCGGCTCGGTCTACACGCCCCAGATCGTCGTCAATGGCGCCAGTGAAGCGGTCGGTTCGGCGCGCGATGCGGTAGACGGACTGATATCGCAAGCGCGGGCAAAACCCGCTGCGGCGCGCATTCAGTCGATAAAACTCGGCGCGGACGGCAATGCCGCCGTTTATGTTTCCGGCGAGGGGGATCTTGTAGCCGTATATTTTAAACCCATGGCAAATACCGCGGTAAACGGCGGTGAAAACGCCGGGCTGCGTTTTACCGAACGCAATATTGTTACTGATTTCGAAGTTCTCGGACCGATAGACGGAGACGGGGCGTTTTCCGTCCTCGCGCCGGCGCCGGGACAAAAATGCGCTGTACTCGTTCAAGCGCCCGAACAAGGCGCCATTCTGACGGCGGCGCACTGCCCCGTGCGAAACTAATCAAAGCCGACGGCCACGCGCGTTATTCCGCAGCGACTACAGCGGCGCCCTCTTCGGCAACGCCTTTCACATAATCTTCGCGCGCCTTGCGGTTCATCTCGTCAAATTCATCAGCACGCTGATTATCATGAGCGGAGAGAGCATCGTAATCGACATCGGCAAAGCCGATGACGCCCATATCTGTATATGCTGACTTAATCTTGTCCGACCACAACCCAACATCGCGAACAATCGGAACGATGCGTTGGAACAGCGCTTGGCGATAATGCTGCATGAAACCGGATTCTTTTTGCGCGTCGATCATTTCATCAACGGGCATGCCGAGATGCTCGTATAATTCTCGCGCCTCGAAACGGTCGCGCATCAAATAGCTGGCTTCCACGAGGAACTCTTCGCGCTCGTCGCGTTCGGCCTGGGTCAGTTGCGGATAATATTCTTTCAGCGTTAAGCGGCCGAAGGCGACGTGACGGGATTCATCCTGCATCACATAGGCGTTAACCTGCTGCGCAAGCGGGTTTTTCGAAATCTCACGGATATTGTTAAACGCTGCAAGCGCAAGCCCCTCGATGACAACCTGCATCGCGAGATATGTCATATCCCAACGGGAATCACGCAGCGCCTGATCGACCAGCGTCTGCAACGGGGTTGTCATTGGATATGCGACGCCGAAACATTCAAGAAACTTTTTATACGTCTCAACATGGCGCGCCTCGTCCATCACCTGGGTCGAGGCGTAGAACTTCGCGTCGAGATCGGGCACCTGCTGAACAATTTTCGCCGCGCAAATCAAAGCGGCCTGTTCGCCCTGCAGAAACTGCGACGTAATCCATGACTGCATGTGCCGGCGCAGCTCGGCCTTTTCCTTATCGCTCATCTTTTTCCAGACGGGCGTGTGATACGGCCCCGACATTTCGTCGGGAATTTGCATCGGATTTTCCGTATCAAGCTGCAGGGACCAGTCGACGCGCTCAAGCGCGTCCCACTGCATGTCCTTACCCTTTTGATAAAGGTGCATCATCTGCTTGCGGCCGTCGTCATACTCCCAGTCGAACGACGCTTCGAAGTCCTGTGGGACGGTCCAAACAGGGTCTATGTCGGGAACCGGATAAAGCTCGCGTAGGGACGCCATCAAATCCTCCTCACCGCTAGTTTTTTAGTAAACTGCTTAGTGTAGTACACTGTCCAGTTTACCGCGGTTTGTCAATGGCCTCATTATTTGCGGCCATGATTAAGGAAGGCCAAAGGGGCCGGTTTTGGGCGTTATTTCTTGTCCAGCGGGACACCGTAGAGTTCGAGTCGGTGATCGACGAGCTTGTAGCCATGCTGCTCCGCGATTCGCTTCTGCAGCGCCTCGATCTCCTCATTGACGAACTCAATGACCTCGCCGCTGCGCAGATCGATCAGGTGGTCGTGATGGTCGTCGCTGGCTTCTTCATATCGGGCGCGCCCGTCCTGAAAATCGTGGCGCTCGACAACCCCGGACTCCTCAAATAATCGCATGGTGCGATAAACGGTGGCGATGGAGATATTCGAGTCGATTTCCGACGCACGGCGATGAATTTCTTCAACATCCGGATGATCGTCCGCGACCGATAACACGCGCGCGATGACCTTGCGTTGGTCAGTCATGCGCATGCCTTTTTCAATGCATAGTTTTTCGAGCCGGTCCAAATTCGGCCTCCTTGTTATTGCAACCGTTATCCCTTTTGAACGCCGATGTTTCAACTAAAAAGCGTTATCTAATAATCGTTTGCACATAAGCAGCGCATCAGCGCCGGTGCGGTAATAGGCCTTGCGCCGACCCGACGCGACAAAGCCCGCGCGGCCATAAAGGGAAACTGCGGCGCGGTTATCGGGATCGACCTCCAGATGGATGACAGACGCCTTTGCATTTTGCGCCGCCAGAATGACCGCATCCAAAAGCGCGCCGCCCAGCCCGCTGCGACGCGACGCAGGGGAAACGCCGATGGACAATAATTCGGCTTCGCCCGGCAAGACCCGCCAGATGGCGAACCCCGTCGCTTTGTCACCAATGCGACCGCCCAGGAGAATTTCAACACCGGGCGCGCCAAAACCCTCGGCAATACCTTGGTCACCCCAACTTTTCTCACCGAATGCTGCGCGCTCCAGCCTTTGCAATAAGGGCGTGTCCGTTGCTTCCCCACGGCGTGTGAAGAACGGATCGGTCATGGTTTTTTTCGGCGCGGCTGAGGCGGCTTGGCGTCGGGAGCGCGTAAATATAGCGGCGCCGGTGGCCCGGCGGGCCGGGGCGCGAGAGCAGCGAGTTTCGCCACGACAACCGGATCGATCTGATCGTCGACGCAGGCGACATTCCAGCTAACATGATCGGCAAGCAATGAAGCGCCGCCGCCAACCACGCTGATGGGTCTGGCGGCGCCTTCTTCGATCCGCATGCGCGCTTCCGCCGGTTCCGCCACAAAAGGCGCGACAACACATTCGCCCGAGCGATAAAGCCCCGCATAGACCTGGCCGCGCCGCGCATCGATGATGCCGGCAATATCCGTATCCGCAAGGCTCACGGCGGCGGCAAGGGATTCGAGACTGGTGACGCCGACGACATCGGCGCCGGTGGCAAGGCCAAATGCGCGGGCAAAGGAAAGCGCGACCCGCACGCCAGTGAAACCGCCCGGCCCAATGACAACGCCAACACGGTCTATGTCCGTTGGCGCAATCCCCGCTTCGGCAAACGCCGCTGCGACCATAGGCGCGATACGTTCCGCATGCCCCTTTTCGCGGTCTTCGACTTGCACCGATAACACCGCGCCCTCACTCAGTATCGCAGCGGAGCAACGCTGCAATGCCGTGTCGATGGCAAGCGTCAGCATGAGCGGCGTCTTTCGCGCCGTTCAAACAACCTTGCAGGCTTCCTCAAAGTCGAAACGCGGGCTGCGCGGGAAGATGTTTTCGTCAGTTCCATAACCGATATTGCACAGGAAATTGATTCGATAAGGACGGCGTCGACAAGGAATTTTTCGCCGATACGACCTATCGATCCAATTTCC
>CAMYNO010000203.1 GCA_947259815.1 uncultured Parvularculaceae bacterium | reverse complement strand
CAACTGAGCCAGCGGCGGCCAGGGGTTGAGGCCGGAATCTTCGCGTCTCTCGCGCGGGTTGAGGTACTCGCCGCCCGAGGCGAGGATGTCGTCGACGCTGCGGATGGCCGAGGCGTGGCCGCCGAGCGCGAGGTAGTCGTCGCGCGTCAGCGTGAACTCGATGGGCGCCACCAACGCCGGCGTCGGCACGTAGCCGAAGGCATTGTCGGGCACGCGCATGACGTCGACCATCAGCGTGATGCCGCCGCCCGGCCAGACATAGACCGGCGCGCCGCCGACCGTGACATAGGTCTTCAGCCCCTGCACGGAGCGCGTCAGGTTGACCGGGTTCTCCACCACGCCGGCGCGCAGCGAGCCGCCGGCGCCGCCGACGAAGAGCACCGTGCAGAGCGCCGGCTCGCAATTCTCCTCGATCAGCTCGACCGATTTCCTGAGCCGCTCCGGGAACGGCTTTTCGACCGGCCTCAGCTCCGCGTCGAGTTCGTAATAGGCGAACTGCTCGCCGGTGGTCGACACCATCATCAAGGACATGCCGGGTCGCGCGCCCTTCTTCGGGTTCCAGTCGCCGAGGATCGACAGCGGATCGGAGATCGTCGTGCCGCCCCAGCCGAGGCCGGGTTCCGAGACCTTGAAGTAGCGGCCGGGCGTCGAGCGGCGGCCGATGATCTTGATGCCGGTGTCTTCCCAGCCGAGCACCTTGCCGGCCTGGTGCTCGGAGACGACGCCGGTGATGTGGTCGTCGACGACGACGACCTCGTCGACGAGGCCGCGCCATTGCGTCGCGAACATGCCGATGGTGGCCGAGCCGCAGCCGACGCGCATGCGGTGCTCGACCGCGCCGTCGATGACCGGCGGCTTGCCGGCCTCGACGATGACGGTGGCGCCGCCGTCGATGACGAGCTCCACCGGCTGCCTGTTGCAGAGCGCAAGCATGGCGGCGCAGGTGGCGCGCCCCTCGGCCTTGGAGCCGCCGGTCAAATGATGCACGCCGCCGAGCGACAGCATCTGCGAGCCGTATTCGCCGGTCGTAACGTGGCCGATCGCCTCGCCCTGGGCGCGCACCGTCGCGGTCTCCGGCCCGAGGTGCCGATCGGTGTCGATCTTCACCTTGACGCCGCAGTAGGAGAAGATGCCCTCGGTGACGCAGGTGACGAGATCGACGCCCTCGACCTGCTGGCTGACGATGAAGGGGGCGGGCTTGTAGTCGGGATAGGTGGTGCCGGCGCCGATGGCCGTGACGAAGCGGCGGCCGGTGTTGACGAGCTCGCCGTTCCACGCGCCGGCGGCTTCGAGCGGCACCGCCTCGCCGCCGGTTTCGGCGCGCTGTTCGAGGATGGTCAGCGGCTCCAGCCGCACGATGCGCCCGCCGCTGTTGCCGTAGCGGTCGCAGGCGCCGGTGCGACCGTCGGCGATGTAGCACATCACTGGGCAGGCATCGCAGCGCACTTTTTCGGCCACCTGCTTTTCGCCCGGCTCATGTGTCTCGAAGCGTTCGGAGAGTTCGCTCATGGGCGAGCCTTCTCACGGATCGGGTGAGGGGCGTCGGAGGATGGCGCTCTACGGCGCCCCCCTCTGTCCTGCCGGACATCTCCCCCACAGGGGGGGAGATCGGAAGCTTTGCCGGGGTCGCGATGATACAGGCCGCGCGGGGCGGTCGGAACGGTATGCCGGAGACGGTTGGGCAGGGCAGTTGCGACGGCCAATCTCCCTCCTCGTGGGGGAGATGTCCGGCAGGACAGAGGGGGGCGCGACGAAGCGCCGGCCGGCGTTGATGAAAGCCTGCTCATCCCGCCTCCTTCGCCCGGATGGCGGCGAGGATGCGGCTGGGGGTGGCCGGGATCTTGGTGACCAGCGCGCCGGTGGCGTGGCGGATGGCGTTGAGGATCGCCGGCGCGGTCGGGATCAGCACGTGCTCGCCGAGCCCTTTGGCGCCGAAGGGACCTTCGGGGTCCGGCACCTCGACGAGGATGGACTCGACCGGCGGCACGTCGCCAATGGTCGGGATCAGATAGTCGTGCAGGTTCTCGGTGCGGCCGGGGATGTATTCCTCCATCAGCGCCATGCCGATGCCCTGTGCGATGCCGCCTTCGATCTGGCCCTCCGCGAGCAGCGGGTTGATGGCGCGGCCGACATCGTGCGCGGCGGTGATCTTCAGCAGGCGCACCGTGCCCAGCCGCATGTCGACCTCGAGCTCGACGACCTGCGCGCCGTAGCCGTAGACGGCGTAGGGGCTGCCCTGGCCGTTCTCGTCGAGCGGCGTGGTCGGCGGGTCGTAGGTTTCCTCCGCCACGAAGACCAGCCCGTCGAGATCGGCGGGAAGCGAGCCAAGCTCGATGCGGCGCGTCGCCTCGCCCTCGGCGATGATCAGCGTGCCCCCGTCGAGGCGGAGCGTGGCGCGCTCGGAGACGTTGGCAAAGCGCAGGATCGCCTCGCGCAGCGCCAGCGCCGCCTTCTCGGCCGCCTTGCCGGAGACGAAGGTCTGGCGCGAGGCCGAGGTCTTGCCGGCATCGGGCGAAATGGCGGTGTCGGCGCCGCGCAGCCGCACGGCCGAGAGCGGCAGGCCGAGCGCGTCGGCGGCGATCTGCGCGATCACGGTGTTGGAGCCCTGGCCGATGTCGACGGCGCCCTGGTGCAGCACGATGTCGCCGGCCGGCGACAGGCCGAGCTTGATGGTCGAGGGGTTGGGCAGCGAGGTGTTGCCGCAGCCATACCAGCAGGACGCGATGCCGACGCCGCGACGGCTGAGCGCGGCGGTGGCATTGAAGGCCTCGGCCGCGGCCAGCGCGCGCGTCCAGGCGGGTTTCAGCGCTTCGAGGCAGTCGGCGATGCCGACGCCGGATGCAAGATGCTGGCCGGTGACCGTTTCGGAACCGTTCCGAAGCGCATTCTTCATGCGGAATTCGAGTCGGTCGAGGCCGAGCTTCCCGGCCAGTTCGTCGTAGAGCGTTTCCTGCATGATCGCCGCCTGCGGCACGCCGAAGCCGCGGAAGGCGCCCGAAATCGGCCCGTTGGTGTGGATGGCACGGCCGCTGGCACGGTAGTTCGGCGTCAGATAGGGGCCGGAGGCATGGACCGGCACGCGGTTGGCGACCGTCGGCCCCCAGGAGGCATAGGCGCCGGTATTGAAATCGCCTTCGAAGACCATGCCGGTGATGCGGCCCTCGGCGTCGGCGCCAATGCTGGCGGCCATCGAGGCGGGGTGGCGCTTGGTCGTCGACTGCATCGAGGCGGTGCGCGTGTAGGCAAGGGCCGCCGGCCGGCCGGTCTTCAGCGCGACGAGACCGATCAGCGGCTGCAGCGAGACGTCGAGCTTGGAGCCAAAACCGCCGCCGGTGGCCGTCGGTACGATGCGCACTTTTTCGGGCGCAAGGCCGAGCACCTTGGCCGTCTCGTCGCGGTCCATGTAGGGCGCCTGGGTGCAGGCGGTGACGACCAGCGTGTCGCCCTCCATGCGCGCGAAGCCGGCTTCCGGCTCGATATAGGCATGCTCGACATAGGAGGTTTCGATGCTGCCCGAGGCGACGAAGGCGGACGCGGCGAGCGCGCCCTCGGGATCGCCGCGCGCCACGACGCCGGCGGTCAGGAGATTGCCGGGACGCGCGGCGTGCAGCGGGT
>CAMYNO010000202.1 GCA_947259815.1 uncultured Parvularculaceae bacterium | reverse complement strand
CTGTTGGACCACTTCGATGGGGCAGGCCAGCTGAACCGTTTCCTGTATCCGATTTCAATTGCGGCAAAAGATTTAAACGGCTCAAATGTGATGCTGCGGCCGTATAACCCGGAAACCTCGAAATCGACACCATCGCTTTCCACCGATGGTCGCGCGCCGGATTCAAAACGCGTTGGAATTCCGCCAGTGAGTTTGATCGCTAAGGCGTTTCTTTCATCCCGGACGATCTGCTGCTGGATGAATGTCTCAAACTCGGTAACGCCGCTTGCGGATTCAACGTCGGCGCCACGCGTCAGCCAGCTTGAACCGTAAAATATTTTGCCGCCAACCGTTAGTTTATTCGTGACACCGAATTCAATATAGATATTCGACTCAACGCGCTCGAATTTTCCATCGACGTCAACGCCGTCGACGTTGATTTCGCCGAGGTCTGATGTGAAATAATCTGCCCGCGAAATGACGAGGAGCTCATTAGCGTTGCGGGACCATGCCGACGCATGCGCAGGTGACGCCACTGCGAACCATACCGATACGCCAAAGATGACGGATAGTGCAGGCGCGAACATACGCCGCGCCAATTTCGATTGAGTTGTCCCCAACTGTCCGCCCCGCCCCGCAACAGTAACCTACTGTAATCGGAGCAACGTAAAAACGCTACGTGTCTGAGATTGAAAATGTGCTACAATTTTCAATCCCAGATTGCGCCGTTATGTTCGCGTCCAGCGTTTACGAAGCCAGTTTGCGGATCACATAGTGTAGGATGCCGCCATGGCGAACATATTCCAGTTCGTCGGCGGTATCGATGCGGACCAGCGCTTCGATATCTTTCGTGTCGCCATTGGCAAAGGTAATGGTTATCTTCGCCGTATCGCGCGGGCCAAGTTGCTTAAGGTTGTGAATGGTGACCTCTTCATCGCCAGTCATTCCTAAAGACTGCCAATCCTCGCCTTCCTTGAACTGAAGAGGGAAGACGCCCATGCCAATCAAATTCGAGCGATGAATGCGTTCAAAGCTTTTGGCGACGACTGCGCGTACACCGAGCAGTATCGTTCCTTTGGCCGCCCAGTCCCGCGAAGACCCTGTGCCGTATTGCTCGCCAGCGAAAACAACAAGCGGCGTCCCCGCAGCTTTGTATTTCATTGCTGCATCGTATATCGGCATGACTTCGCCGGTGTCGGCGAATTTCGTCACGCCGCCCTCTGTACCGGGCGCCATCTGGTTCTTGATGCGAATATTGGCGAAGGTGCCGCGCATCATGACTTCATGATTGCCGCGGCGTGAGCCGAAGGAATTAAACTCATTCACCGGCACCTGATGGGCTTTCAGATATTCGCCGGCCGGGCCGTCTTCCTTGATCGCGCCCGCCGGTGAAATGTGATCCGTGGTTATGGAATCGCCAAAGAGCGCCAGAATGCGCGCCTTTTCGATCGGCGCGACGGGCTTTGGCGTTCTGGTCATGCCGTCGAAATAGGGTGGGTTGGCGACATAGGTTGACGGCGGCCACTGATAAGTCTGGCTGTCGCCAGCATCGATGGCGCGCCATTTTTCGTCGCCCTTGAATACGTCCGCATAACGTGCGGCGAACATCTGCGAGGTGACATGTTCTCGCACGACTTCGGCGATTTCCTGATTCGTCGGCCAGATATCTTTCAAGTAAACGTCATTGCCCTGATCGTCTTTGCCAAGGGGATCGGTTGTCAGGTTGACGTTCATCGACCCGGCAATGGCATAGGCGACAACAAGCGGCGGTGAAGCCAGGAAGTTGGCGCGGATGTCAGGTGAAATACGTCCTTCGAAGTTTCGGTTGCCGGAGAGCACGGACGCGACGGCAAGATCGCCTGCATGAACGGCATTCGAAATAGGCTCAGGCAGCGGACCAGAGTTACCGATACAGGTGGTGCAGCCATATCCAACAAGGTTGAAACCCAGCGCGTCGAGATCATCGCTCAGGCCGGCGGCGTTCAAATAGTCCGTGACACCTGACTGCCCGGCGCTAGCGACGTTTTCACCCAAGGTTTGACCGTAAGGCCACGTGCGTTTGCGTTGCGCGCGACCAGACCGGCCGCGATCAGGATCGCCGGATTTGACGTGTTCGTACACGACGTAATGGCGGCGATGGTGACGTCGCCATGGCCAAGGTCGAAATCGGCGCCTTCGACTTTGACGCGTTTGCCGGCTTCGCTTGCTTTCCCATATTCCTTGTCCAGCGCCTCGGCGAAGCCTTGCGGCGCATTCTTTAATTCAATGCGATCCTGGGGTCGCTTGGGGCCGGCGATAGACGGCGCTACGGATCCGAGTTCAAGCTCAAGCGTATCGGTGAAAACGGGATCGGGCGTATTTGCATCGCGCCACATGCCCTGTTCTTTCGCATAGGCTTCGACAAGGGCGATGCGGTCTTCGTTCCGGCCGGTCGCCTTGAGATAACGAAGCGTTTCGCCGTCAATCGGGAAGAAGCCGCAGGTTGCGCCATATTCCGGCGCCATATTGGCGATCGTCGCCTGATCTTCGAGGGCCAGATGATCGAGGCCGGACCCGTAAAACTCAACGAACTTTCCGACGACGCCTTTTTGCCGCAACATTTGCGTAACGGTCAGAACGAGGTCTGTGGCTGTCGCGCCTTCCGGCAGTTTGCCGGTCATCTTAAAGCCGATGACTTCAGGGATCAGCATGGAGATCGGCTGACCCAACATCGCCGCCTCAGCCTCGATGCCGCCAACGCCCCAACCGAGGACGGACAATCCATTGACCATCGTTGTATGGCTGTCCGTGCCGACAAGCGTATCCGGATAAGCAAACGTCTCGTCTTTATAGTCCGCCGTCCATACTGTCTGCGCCAGATGTTCGAGATTGACCTGGTGGCAGATGCCAGTGCCAGGCGGCACAACACGGAAGTTATCAAATGCGCCCTGTCCCCATTTCAGGAACTGATAGCGCTCGCCATTGCGCTCATATTCGCGCGCAACGTTTTTCTCAAATGCGTCAGGACCACCAAAATAGTCGACCATCACGGAGTGATCGATGACGAGATCCACAGGCGCCAAGGGGTTAATCTTTTCCGGATCTTCGCCAAGGCTGCGCATGGCATCGCGCATGGCCGCAAGATCGACGACCGCGGGGACGCCGGTGAAATCCTGCATCAGCACCCGCGCCGGCCGATAAGCGATTTCCCGGCTCGATTTCCCGGTCTTGAGCCAGTCAGCAAATGCGCGGACATCGTCGACGGTTACGGACCGACCATCTTCAAACCTCAGCAGATTTTCGAGCAGGACGCGCAAGGAGAAGGGGAGGCGCGATATATCGCCAATCGCATCGGCAGCCGCCTTAAGGCTATAATACTGATAATTCTGGCCGCCAGCGGAAAGCGATCTCTTGGTGTTTAGCGAATCATGGCCCGGAATCATTCGACCTCTCCAGTCTGCTTGAAAAGTTATTGATTTTTGCGGCCCTTATGGCGCAAGGGACGGCGGCGCGCAATTCTCTGTATCGTCACGCTCGCGACAAATTCATAACTATGCTAAGACGCCAACCAGTTCATATTTGGCGCTTACTCAGGAGAGTTCTACCGATGTTCCGAAATCTGACGCTAACTGCGGCATTTTTCGCATTCTTTGCCACAGGCGAGGTGCTGGCGCAGCAACCGCGGGCTGTGGCGACGTACAAAGACTGGAGCGTTTTTGTCCGAGACGTTGACGGCGACAAGATCTGTTTCGCTGCGGCTGAGGCTTCCGATAAGTCGCCGAAATCTGTGAATCATGGCGATGTCTTTTTTCTCGTCGCGACCTGGCAATCCGGCGCGGCCAGTGAGCAGCCAAGCCTGATGACCGGATACGCGATCGACTTAAAGCCGGAGCCCAATATTCGGATCGGGTCGGATAAATGGGAAATGTATTCGTCGGAAAACGAGGCGTTTATCGAAGCCGGCGATGAGGAACAGCGCCTTCTTCGCGCCATGCGCCGCGGCGCAGACATGCGCGTCAGCGCTGTTTCAAAACGGGGAACGGCAACAAGCTATATTGTGAGTTTGCGCGGCATTACCGCAGCGCTTGAGCGTGTGAAGCGTGAGTGTGGCTAACCGAACCTGCAAACAGCTATATTGGCGGTGTATATTTTTCGCGCATGGTAACCAACTCTTCCGCCGCCGTTGGATGTAACGCGACCGTCTGATCGAAATCGGATTTCGTGCACCCCGCTTTTACCGCGATTGCAATGCACTGGATCATCTCCGGCGCGTCCTTGCCGACAATATGGCAGCCGACAACGCGATCCGTTTGCGCATCCACAACGATCTTCATCAACATTTTTTCTTCCGAACCGGAGAGCATGTTCTTCATCGGTCGAAAGCTGGTCTTGTAGATATCAACTTCCGAAAACTCTTTGCGGGCTTCGTGTTCGGCCAGGCCGACCGATCCGACCGGCGGCTGGGAGAATACCGCTTTAGGGATAAAGCGGTAATCTGTTTTCGTTGGGTTGTTATTGAACTGCGTTTCCGCGAATGCCGCACCTTCACGTATTGCGACCGGCGTCAGGTTAACGCGGTCCGTTACGTCGCCAACTGCATATATATTTTCAACAGAAGTTTGCGAGAATTCGTTTACAGTGACGGCGCCATTTTTATTCGTCGTCACCCCGGCCTCTTCTAGGCCGAGTTTTGTTGTCGCCGGTTTTCTGCCGACTGCCCAGAAAACCAGATCCGCGTCGATGTGGACGCCATTTGACAGATGGATGCGCTTTTCGTCGTTGTCGCGTTTTTCAATTTTTTCAAAAACCGCCTGTGTAACGACACGTATG
>CAMYNO010000201.1 GCA_947259815.1 uncultured Parvularculaceae bacterium | reverse complement strand
TTGGTTTTGCCCGGCCGGCCAAATGGATAGCCGGCGAGGATGATAATGCGGTCGCCATTGACCCCGCCATGGTCGATGGCGAGACGGTCGGCTTTTTCGTTCATCTCGTGGAAATGAGAAATATCTTCGGTGACGACCGGGCAAACGCCCCAGAACAGCGCCAGATTGCGGGCGACACGCACATCGGGCGTTGCGGCGATCACAGGGCAATGCGGTCGATCGCGCGAGAGGCGCCGCGCGGTCGATCCGGTCTTCGTGTAAGCGACCGCGAAGCGGCAATGGAGGACTTCGGCAATGCGCCGCGCGGACAGGGTCATGGCGTCGGCGGTTTTATAGTCCTCGTCATCGCGGCGGTCGCTCTTGTAGCTGCCGGATTCATCGTCAGCTTCGGTGGCGATGATAATGCGGTCCATGATTGCGACCGCAGTCGGCGGATGGCGCCCGACGGCGGTTTCCGCCGAGAGCATAACCGCATCCGCGCCCTGATAAACGGCGGTCGAGACGTCGGAGGCTTCGGCGCGGGTCGGCGCAATCGACTCGACCATGGATTCCAGCATATGGGTTGCGACAATGACCGGCTTTCCGGCCCGTCGGCAGGCGCGCACGATACGACGCTGGATCAGCGGCACATCCTCCGGCGCGCATTCGACGCCGAGATCGCCTCGCGCAACCATGATCGCATCGGCGCGCTCGATAATCGCATCGAGATGTTCGACGGCCTGGGGCTTTTCAATTTTTGCAATAATCCCGGCGCGCCCTTTTATCAGCGCCTTTGCCTCATCAATGTCCCCAGGCTTTTGCACGAAGGAGAGGGCCACGTAATCGACGTTAAGGCCGAGAGCGAATTCCAGATCTTCCCGGTCTTTTTCGGTGAGCGCGGAGATCGGCAGCGCGCGGCCGGGAACATTAATACCCTTGCGGTCTTTCAACTCGCCGGGGGTGTCAGCCTTGACCGTAATGGCGTCGCCGTCGCGCGCCGTCACCGTCACCTGTAACTTGCCGTCATCGAGTTTCAGGATGTCGCCCGGCTCTAATATGTCGAGCAATTCCTTGTGCGGAATGGGGATGACATTTTCCTGCGCCGTTTCCTTGGCGTGGATGAGTTTATAGTCCGCGCCGAAGCGCAGGATGGTGTGACCGTCCGCGAAAGCGCCGGTGCGGATCTTGGGCCCCTGCAGGTCGGCGAAGATCGCAAGCGGCGTATTGGTGTCCTTCTCGATCTGACGGATCGCTTCGGCGACGCGCTCCAGCTTGTCGTGCTGGCCGTGGCTCATATTCAGCCGGAATATATCGACGCCGGCGTCATAGATGAGCCGGAGCATGGAAGGGGACGATGTCGCCGGGCCGATGGTCGCGACAATTTTTGCTAGGCGTTTGCGCATAAGCAGAACAGTAAGGCGATTTGTTCACAGGGGGAAGCGCGCCGCCACGGCGCCGCCGCTCTGATTTTCCGCAGTTTCGCGGCAAAAGCGGGGCGCCATTTTGCATCCATGTCCGCCGCGAATTCGGCGAGGTCGATGCATGGCTGCATCCCGGCTTTTGCCGGGATGAGCGGCGGGGTTTTAGATCGAAACTCCATGCGGGAAGGATAAACCCATCCGCGAGCATGACGATAACTATCGACCAAATGCGGCTTTCATCAAAGATTTTACGGTTATTGGCGTAATTGCCGGCGCCGTTCGCGTTATTGGCGAGGCGCGCAAACCCGTTCCTTCGCGGCGTTATATTCCGCCTCAAGCTGGTCGACATAATCGGCGACGCTGCGCACCGACGAGACTGCGCCGATGCCCTGGCCGCAGCCCCAGATGTCTTTCCAGGCTTTTTTCGCCTGATTACCGCCGGAGCCGAAATTCATTTTCGACGGATCGCTTTCCGGGAGGTTGTCGGGGTCGAGGCCGGCGGCCTTGATCGACGGAATGAGATAGTTTCCATGTACGCCGGTAAAAAGATTTGTGTAAAGAATATCATCAGCGCGCCCCTCCACGACCGCGTTTTTATAGGCTTCATCGGCGTTCGCTTCATCGGTGGCGATAAAGGCGGAGCCGATATAAGCGAAGTCCGCGCCCATGGCTTCGGCGGCGAGGACCGACGAACCGTTGGCGATCGACCCTGACAAGGCGATTGGCCCTTCGAACCATTCGCGGATTTCCTGAACCAGCGCGAATGGAGAGATGACGCCTGCATGACCGCCGGCGCCGGCGGCGACCGAAATCAATCCGTCCGCTCCTTTGGAGACCGCTTTTTTTGCGAAGAAATCATTGATGATATCGTGCAGGACGATGCCGCCATAGGAATGGACAGCCTCATAGACTTCCTCGCGCGCGCCAAGCGAACAGATAACGATGGGAACTTCATGTTTCACGCAGGCTTCGAGGTCATGCATCAGGCGATCATTTGATTTGTGCACGATCTGATTGACGGCGAAGGGGGCGGAAGGCCGGTCCGGGTTTTCGTCATCATGGCGGGCGAGGGCGTCCTTGATCTCCACAAGCCATTCGTCGAGCTTTTCCGCCGGACGGGCGTTAAGCGCGGGGAACGATCCGACAATGCCGGCCTTGCATTGGGCGATCACCAGCGCCGGCGTTGAAATGATGAACAGGGGTGCGCCAATGACGGGCAGGCGCAGGCGCGATTTGACTTCGGCGATACTCGGCATCTCGGGTTCCTCACTCGGTTTGCGGGGAAGCTAAGGATCTCGCTGCACTGCGCAAGACGAAATAGCAGCCGCATTTTGTCCGGGCCTGAATTTAAGGCATAGTGATGCAAAAAAATTCAGGGAGGACGGCGCCCATGACACAACGGGAAATCTTATGCCCGGATTTGATTGCCAGCCTGATCGGCGAGCAGGCGGCGCGCGCACCGGATGAGATCGGTCTCATCTTTGAGGGACGCGAATTCACCTATGCGCAGATGGAACAGCGGGCGAATCAGGCCGCCGCCGCGTTATCGTCGCTTGGCGCCCGGCGCGGAGACCGGGTCGCATGGCTCGCCAGAAATCTCTCCATTTTCTGGGATACGCTGTTTGGCGCGGCGAAAATTGGCGCTGTCCTGACACCGATCAACTGGCGCCTTGCACCGGCGGAAGTTGCGCAGATTCTCGCCGACAGCGGCGCCGACCTTTTCATCGGTGAAGAGATGTTTATCGATCCGGTGAAGGACGCGGGCGCCGATTTGCCGGAAATAACATTGACGCTTGAAACCGGCGACGGCTCTTTCGACGCGCTGGTCGATGCGCAGGCGGCGGCTGAGACGGCATGCGCCGCCGGACTCGATGACGCCTTTATCCAGCTCTACACAAGCGGCACGACCGGCCTTCCCAAAGGCGTTGTTCTTTCCAACCGGGCCTACAAAGCGTCGAGCGAGATCAATGCGATTGAAAGAGCGCTTGTTCCGAAGACTGACGATGAGATCGCGCTGCACGCCTTGCCGCATTTCCACATTGCCGGCGTCAATTTCGGACTGATGGCGGTTGCGCGGTCGATGCCGATTGTGCAACTGCGCCAGTTCGATCCCGCGGCGATCGTAAAAGCGACTGCGGAAGCGCCGGCGGTCAATTCGTTTTTTGTGCCGGCGATGATCCTGATGATCCTTGAGGCGGCGAAGGCTGCGGGCGTATCCCTCGAAAAATTTGCGAATGTTTCCTATGGCGCCGCGCCGATGCCCGAAGCGCTGCTGGATGCTGCAATGCGCGCGATGCCCGATGCAACCTTTACGCAGTTTTACGGCGCGACGGAAAACTGCGGCGCCGTCACCCGGCTTGTTCATGATGACCACCGACAGGGACGCAAACAAAGAACCTCCGCCGGCAAAGCCTGGCCGCGTATCGAGGTAAAGGTCTGCGATCCGGAGACGGGGGAAACCGCTGAGCAGGGAACGACCGGAGAAGTCTGGATGCGTTCGCCAACCTTGATGGACGGTTACTGGCGGCGAGAGGATGCGACGCGCGAGGCGCTGGTCGACGGCTGGTACCGCACCGGCGACGCCGGCTATTTCGACGAAAACGGTTTCTTGTATGTCTGCGACCGCGTCAAGGATATGATTATTTCCGGCGGCGAAAATATTTACCCGGCGGAGATCGAAAACGCGCTTGCCGATCATCCAGCCGTGCTTGAGTCAGCGATCATTGGCGT
>CAMYNO010000200.1 GCA_947259815.1 uncultured Parvularculaceae bacterium | reverse complement strand
GGGGCAATCATTGGCCGGTCGTGTGGCCCGTGGCGCCGCCTGGATCATTAGCGGTCGGTTGCTTGTTCGTTCCCTCGGCCTCATCAACACGCTGATCCTTGCGCGATTGCTCGTGCCGGATGATTTTGGCCTCGTGGCTATCGGCGTCACTGTAATGCAGCTTCTGCAGAATGTGACGGATATTGGCGTTTCGCGCACGGTTGTGAAATTTCAAAACGCCACCCGTGCGCATTACGATACGTTGTTTACGATCTCTCTTATTCGGGGGATCGCGGTATCTGTTATCATGCTGGTCGCCGCATCATATGCGGATAACTTCTATGACGATAGCCGCGTCGCTTTCATATTCTTTGGCGTCAGCGCCGTTCCCTTGCTGCATGCGTTGGCGAATCCGAAATTCTTCGAGTTTGAACGCAACATAGATTTCTCCAGGCAATTTTGGATTGCCGCGACGGATAAACTTGTTGGCGTTGCTGTTTCGGTATCTATCGCGCTCATTTTTCGCACTTACTGGGCAATAATTCTGGGGCTTGTCGCCGGGACATTTGTGCAAACCATATTGTCCTGGATGTTTCGCCCGTACAGGCCGCGCCTGACCTTCAAGGCGATCAGGGAGATTGGCGGCTTTGCCGGATGGCTAACAGGAATAAGTTTTGTCGCCGCCTTGAATAACAAGCTCGATGTATTGTTCCTGGGGAAGTTTGTCAGTCCGGCTGACCTTGGTGCGTTTTTTGTGGGCGGTTCAATAGCTACCCTGCCAAGCGAAGAAGTCGCCGTACCGATTGCCCGCGCTGCATATCCGGGTTTTTCCGAATTGCAGGACGATCCGCGCGCCATGCGGCACGCTTATTTACATGCGGCGGAGGCCTTGGCGTTGATTGTCATGCCCGCTTCGATTGGCCTTGCTTTCCTGGCGACTGATATTGTTGCGCTGTTGCTGGGGGAGGGGTGGGAGCGGGCCGCGTTGATGTTGCAATATTTTGGGCCTGCCGCCGGCCTTGCCGTAATATTCTATGCAACGAACGCCTATGCGTTAGCGCTGGGTAAGGCCCGGCTCGTTTTCGTTCGTGAGGTCATTGTCTTTCTCGTTCGTATGCCGATATTTATCGCCGGTGCATATTTCTTTGGACTCATCGGCGCGGCGATAGCTTGTGGATTCGGACGATTGTTCATTGCTGCGCTTAACGCAGGGCTTTATGCGCGCCTTAGCGGTCGGGCGGCAATTGAACCGCTTTGGCGGGCGCGGAGAGCGCTTGTTGGCGTGACCGCAATGGCCGCGTATTTCCTGGTGTTTCGTGCGAGCATTTCCGGTCCTGAAGATTTACCGCTTCTGGGAAGGATCATCGCTGATGTCTTTTCCGGCGCTGTAATTTACATTTCAACGGTATATTTCCTGTGGCGCGCCGCAGGCTCACCAGCCGGCATAGAACAGGTTCTGTTGGATGATATCCGCATGCGGTTCGACTCAGTAAAAAGCCGTAGGGTTAAGGCTTCTTAATCATAATCCTTCGCCTAACCTTAACGTAAATGGTGGAGAAAAATTGCGCTGGCTCTCACATTATCTGTAACCGTCTTGCACCGGCTGTGTGGAGGCAGCGTAAAAACCCCGGCCCGTTGCCGGGGCTTTTTTTTGCGCATCGAAATGAGGTTAAAGACTTTCTTTTTCCGGCGCGGCGCCCTCTGCAAACAGCGGCGGCTCGCTTTCCTCGGTCGGGCGCAGCATGTCGATACGGTCGCGCTCCAGCTTAAAGCGCTCCATGGCGGCGCCCGTTAATTGCTTTCCGGTGGCGATTTTCAGCTTCTGGGGATTTACGGCCTTGCCATTAAGATGGACTTCGTAGTGAAGGTGCGGCCCGGTTGAGCGCCCGGTTGTGCCAACATAACCAATGACGTCACCCTGACGCACACGTTTGCCTTTACGGACGCCTGTGCGAAACCCTTTCAGATGCGCGTAAGCGGTTTTGTAGCCATTGGCGTGACGAATGCGAATATAATTTCCGAAACTCCCATAGCGGTCAGCGCGTTCAACCACGCCATCTCCAGCTGCTTTGATCGGGGTTCCTCGTGACGCTGCGAAGTCGACGCCTTTATGTGCGCGGCGGTATCCCAGTATCGGGTGGCGGCGCGTGCCGAAACGCGATGAAAGCCGGGCGCCGTCAATTGGCGTTTTCATCAGCAATCTTTTGGCGCTTTGGCCGGTAGCATCGTAAAAATCAGGCCGGCCATCTTCACCGTCGAACCGATAATAACCTTTTTCGCGAGATTTTCCGCGCCAGTTAAGCCGTGCAAAGAGGATTTCACCACCGGCCGCCATCTTGCCGCGGTCATCATATTTCGCTTCAAAGATCAATTCGAATTCGTCGCCGCCAAAAATTTCCCGTTGGAAGTCAACGTCATAGGCGAAAGCATCCGCGAGGCCGGCGATGATTTCATCCGGTGCGCCGAGCGCCTTGGCGGAAAGATAAAGACTGCCGTCAATCCGTCCCTCGATAGCGTGAAGGTGAGAGGTGAGTTCAACGGGGGTCGTTTCCGAACGAAAGGCGCCAGCGTTGTCGCGCGCCAGTTTTATTTCCTGCTCGAATCCATCGCGAAAATATAGCGAAATCAAGAGTGCTTCGGAGTGCGTATTGTCCGCCAACTGATAAATGGTCTGGTTTGGCCAACCGATGCGCAGCTCAAATTCCTGACCGGGCTTAAGGCGGCGAAGGTTATAATGCTCTCCAAAAGCATATGCCGCCAAATTTCGATCCGCT
>CAMYNO010000199.1 GCA_947259815.1 uncultured Parvularculaceae bacterium | reverse complement strand
GACTTTGCTCGGGCGCATGGCGGGTGAGGTGCGTCGCCGGCCAAAGCCGGGCGAGCGATTGATCGCCGCCGCCTGGCCTGATCGCTCCGAAGGGCGCAAGCATTTCGCCTCGTCGGTATTGCTCGACGCAAATCGCGAGATTGTCGCCGCCGCCAATACCGTCTGGATCGAGATCAAGGACGAAGCGATGCTGGCGCAGTTAAAGGCAGACCGCGAAACCTGACGCGAGTTAGATCTTAAAAACCCGTCTTGCGTTTTCGCGAAGAAAAAACGCCTCGGTCTCTTCATCAAGGCCAAGTCCCTCCAGTCCCTTCAGGCATCGCGACGGCGACAGCATTGGCCAGTTGGTGCCGAACAGGATGCGCTTGCGTGCGTCTGTCTTCAAAAGGTTGACAAAATCCGGTGGCAGGCGGTGCAGCACATAAGCGGATGTATCGACGTAAAAATTCGGGAATTTGTGCAGCATGGAGGCGACTTCGCCAATCCATGGGAAGCCCACATGGCCGCCGACGACAACAAGCTCAGGAAAATCCAGCAAGACGTCTTCAAGATACGGTATCAGCCTTCCGTATTCTGATGTTTTCAACGGGCCGGTATGGCCGATCTGGGTGCAGAACGGCAGGCCGGCGTCGATACAGGCAGTGTATACGGGGTAATAGCGCCGATCATTCAGCGGACGCTCCCACAGCCAGGGTAGCGCTCTGACGCCGATGGCGCCGCTATTGGCGCGTTCGCGGATTTCACGAACCGCGCCCATGGGGTCATTGAGATCTACACTGATAATCTGTTTCAGCCGCCCGCCGGCAGCTTCTGCAAAGGCGGCGTTTTCGTCATTGCTGATCAGCGCGCCATTCGGTCCGGTCCATGCGGAAATAAGCCCGATCTCCACATTGGCGCTGTCCATGGCGGCAAGCGTCATGGAAACATCGGGGAGGACCGTTTCCTCTGTTTGGCCGGTCCAGCGCAGGAGCGAGGCGAGCCACGGCTCGCTCGCCATACGCGGCGTTAAAATCTGCATCCATGCGTCGATGATTTTCACTGACATGACGGCGTCTCCTTTTCCTTTTTGAGGAAAGGCTATGCCGGCAAAGAGGCTGCGCGCAATATCGCAATACAGTGCGAACTGCTAATTATTGCTGGCGCTCCTACTCGCCTTCGGGCGCCAGTTTGGCTTGCGTTCGCAGTTCAAAATCGCTTGCGCCGTGACGTTCGTGAAGTTGTTCATGGGCGTCGCCCCAACGGCGGTTGACCATGCGCCCGCGTCTCACGGCCGGGCGTGCGGCAATCTCGTCCGTCCAGCGCTGAAGGTTTTTGTACTCATGGGTTGAGAGAAACGTGCTTGCATCATTGTAGATTTTCCCCTGCGCAAGAACGCCGTACCAGGGCCAGATTGCCATATCCGCAATCGAATAGTCATCACCGGCGATAAATTGATTGTCCGCCAACTGACGATCCAGCACATCAAGCTGGCGTTTTACCTCCATCGCATAACGATTGATCGGGTATTCGTATTTCTCCGGCGCATAGGCGTAAAAGTGACCAAAGCCACCGCCAAGGAAAGGGGCGGAGCCCATCTGCCAGAACAGCCAGTTGAAAACTTCCGTGCGCGCCTTTCCCGCCGCCGACAGGAATGCGCCAAACTTCTCCGCGAGGTGAACCAGAATCGCGCCGGATTCAAAAACGCGCACCGGTTCAGAGCCGGATCGGTCGAGCAGGGCGGGAATTTTCGAATTCGGATTAACGTCGACAAAGCCTGAAGAAAACTGCTCACCGTCCTGAATGGAAATCAACCATGCGTCATATTCCGCGTCGCTGACGCCGCGCTCAAGCAGCTCTTCAAACATCACCGTGACCTTGACGCCGTTCGGCGTCGCCAGCGAATAAAGCTGAAACGGATGCTTGCCGACCGGCAGGTCTTTTTCATGCGTCGCGCCGGCGATCGGGCGGTTGATGTTGGCGAACTGGCCGCCGCTTTCCTTCTCCCATGTCCATACTTTCGGCGGGGTATAGGTCTGGTCGGTCATGGCGGCGTCCTTTGCTGTCGCGTGTGTGGTGACGGCTATGTAGGACGCGCCCGCGTCTTTCAACTTCACGAGCGCGCGAGCCGCTAACTTTTTGGCGCCACGGTTAAGCAGTGCTAATCATCAGCTTAGCGCTGCGGGATTAAAGCGGCCATACGGCCCTCGGTCGCCGGATCCGATTACGCTTGCCGGCCCGTCTCGCGATTGCTATCAAATCCTGATCCGAGGGGCGCCGGCGTAACCGGCTGAGACCTTGTTGCGTCCATTTGGGCGACTTCACAGGGGCACCCTTTGAACCTGATCGGTTAACACCGGCGTAGGGACGGGAGCGAATGAACATTCTACGCATCATCGCTGTATTGCTCGCCCTCGGCCTGATGGGCGGCGAGGCCTGGCGGTCCTGGGGCGTCGACCGGCCTTTCTGGTTTGTGGTCGACGACTTTATCATGGGCGTGTTTCTAATCGCGGGCGCCGTCGCCATGGCGAAAGAAACGCTGGCGCGCCGTGCGCTCTTCGCCGCCGCATGGGGCTTTAACGCCGGGCTTCTTTATTCGAGTTTCTTTGCGAAGATTGTGACGCCGGAAGCGACCAATACCGGCAACTGGAATTTCAGCGTCCTCACCGGGCTTATTGGTTTTGCCTTGGCAATATCCGTCATCGGACTGATTTCCAGTATCGTTTTGCCGCCTTCGACGAAGGCGTGAAGGAGAATTCAAGATGAACAAACACATCCCCCAATCCGAGTTTAAAACGCCGGAAGTCACCACCGGGCCGCTGCCGTCGTCGCGCAAGATTTATGTCAGTGGCGATCAGTATAAGGATATTCGCGTTCCGGTGCGCGAGATTGATCTGCACCCCAGCGCCAACGAGCCTGCTCTGCCGGTTTACGATACCTCCGGCCCCTATACCGACCCGAATGTCGTGATCGACGTTGAAAAGGGCCTGGCCCGCACGCGCACTGCATGGGTGAAAGAGCGCGGCGCCCAACATGGAAACAACATCGAGGAATATGACGGCCGCGACGTAAAACCGGAAGATAATGGCGGCGCCAGCGGTAAACATCTCGCCCGTGAATTCCCCGTCAAGAACCGTCCCTTGCGCGGCACGGGCGACGGCCCCGTCACGCAATATGAATTCGCCAAAGCCGGGATCGTCACCGCCGAAATGGAATTCGTGGCGATCCGCGAAAATATCGGTCGCAAGCAAATGCTGGACGGCGCAGAGGAACGCGTGGCGCTGGGCGAGAGCTTCGGCGCGGAGATCCCGCCCTTTATCACACCGGAATTCGTGCGCTCGGAAATCGCCCGCGGCCGCGCCATCATTCCGTCCAATATCAACCATCCGGAAATAGAGCCGCAGATCATCGGGCGAAACTTCCTTGTAAAGATCAACGCCAATATCGGGAACTCCGCCGTCGCTTCGTCGGTTGAGGAAGAGGTGGACAAGATGGTCTGGGCGACGCGCTGGGGCGCGGACAATGTCATGGACCTGTCCACGGGCCGCAATATTCACAACACCCGCGAATGGATCATCCGCAACTCGCCCGTTCCCATCGGCACGGTGCCGATCTATCAGGCGCTGGAGAAAGTGAACGGCGTTGCCGAAGACCTCACATGGGAGGTTTATCGCGACACGCTGATCGAACAGGCGGAGCAGGGCGTTGACTATTTCACCATCCACGCCGGCGTGCGCCTGCCGTATATTCACCTGACCGCCGACCGCGTCACCGGCATTGTCTCGCGCGGCGGGTCGATCATGGCGAAATGGTGCCTTGCCCATCACCGCGAAAGCTTTCTTTACACGAACTTTGAAGAGATCTGCGATATCATGCGCCGCTATGACGTCTCCTTCTCTCTGGGGGACGGGCTGCGCCCCGGATCGGTCGCCGACGCCAATGACCGCGCGCAATTCGCCGAGCTTGAAACCCTTGGTGAGCTGACGAAGATCGCCTGGGACAAGGGCTGTCAGGTGATGATCGAGGGGCCGGGCCATGTGCCGATGCACAAGATCCGCGTCAACATGACCAAGCAGCTGAAAGAATGCGGCGAGGCGCCGTTCTATACGCTGGGGCCGCTCACCACCGACATTGCGCCCGGTTACGATCACATCACAAGCGGCATTGGCGCGGCGATGATCGGCTGGTTCGGCACGGCCATGCTTTGCTATGTGACGCCGAAGGAGCATTTAGGGCTCCCCGACCGGGACGATGTGAAGGTCGGCGTCGTCACCTATAAGCTTGCGGCCCACGCCGCCGATCTCGCCAAGGGGCACCCGGCGGCGCAGCTGCGCGACGATGCGCTGTCGCGCGCACGGTTCGAGTTCCGCTGGGAGGATCAGTTCAACCTCTCCCTCGACCCGGAAACCGCGCGCCAGTTCCACGACCAGACCCTGCCGAAAGAGGCGCACAAGGTCGCCCATTTCTGTTCCATGTGCGGGCCAAAATTCTGCTCCATGAAAATCACCCAGGACGTGCGCGACTACGCGGAGGGCCTGAGTGATAACGAAAAGAAAGACCTTGAACGCGCGACCCAGGAAGCCCGCGCCGGCATGAGCGAAATGTCAGAGAAGTATAAGGAAATGGGCTCGGAGATTTATCTGGAAAAAGATGCGGTGAAAAAAGCGAATGAGGGGTTGTGAGTCACTTAAGCCCCCTCCGTCTCGGCCTTACGGCCTCGACACCTCCCCCGCAAGCGGGGGAGGTGGGCGCAATGTGGATGGCTTGGTGCGCTGGTGACATATTCGCCCTCGTCCCCCGCAAGCGGGGGAAGTGCCCCGAAGG
>CAMYNO010000198.1 GCA_947259815.1 uncultured Parvularculaceae bacterium | reverse complement strand
GTCGGCGGCGCAATTGCGCCGCCGACATTTTTTTATCGCAAAATTCGGGTCGCCTGGCGTGCCGCCGTCATTCAGTTTTCGTAATGCAGAAACTGGAGCGGCAAAATGACCTACACCATCACCGGCCTTGACCCGACCGAATTCACCTCACTGATCGAATTACCGGACGCAGCCCGCGAAGAGCGAGGCGTCATTACAAAAATCGCCGATGCCGTTCCGGGCTATCCCTGCCGCGTGACCCTTGAAGATGCAACGCCGGGCGAACGCGTCATCCTGTTCAACTATGAAAGTCATAAGGTCGATACGCCGTACCGGTCTTCCTACGCGATTTATGTTCGCGAGCGCGCCGACAGGGCGGCCCGTTATGTGGACGAACTTCCCCGGTCTTCAGGAATCGTCCGATCGCGCTGCGTATATTCGATGCGACCGGCGATCTGATCGGCGCCGATCTTGGCTTTAACGGCGATCTGGAGTCGAAAATCATCGCCGCGCTCAAGTGTCCCGGCGCCGCCTATATTCATGCCCATAACGCCATGCATGGCTGTTTTGCGGCGGAGATCAGGCCGGACGGTTAGATCACCCGCCTTTTCCATCAGTATACGCCTTACCGGTATTCTGGATTTGGATTACCGGCGGCGTAAGCGTCTTTCCAGTCGCTTTTGACATTGCCATGGGCCGGCAAGCCGCCCTGATCTTTCAGCATGCGCGCCATATGCATCAAGTTCCAGCTCATGAAGGTCGTATTGCGCTGGGTGAACTCATTGTCAGCGCCGACCCGGCCGCCATCGTCTTTTTTATCGCCATAGCTTGGCCCCGGCCCCGCTTCGCCGATCCATCCGCAATCGGCCTGCGGCGGCACGACATAACCGACATGCTGCAGCGAGTAGAGCACACTCATCGCAACATGTTTTATGCCGTCTTCATTGCCGGTGATGATACAGCCAGCGGTTTTGCCATAGTATATGTACTGACCTTTTTGATTTTCCTCGCCGGAATGGGCGTAAAGCCGCTCGATCAGTTTTGTGCATTCCGATGAATGCTGGCCGAGCCAGATGGGCGTTCCGACGACGAGAATGTCCGCCGCCGCCACCTGCGGCCAGAGCAAGGGCCAGTCATCGCTCTCCCAGCCATGTTCGCGCATGTCGGGATAAACCCCGGCGGCAATGTCGTGATCGACGAGCCTGATGCTTTCGACCTTAACGCCGGCGCCACGCATAATCGCTCGCGATACATCCATGAGCGCATCGGTATGAGACGCCTCCGGCGACTTTTTAAGGGTGCAGTTGATAAACAGCGCACTCAAATCGTCATACCGCGCTGCATTTTTGGCGAACGGATTTTTCATCATGGCCGGCTCCCGGTAATGGCGACACGCTTGTATCACGTCGCTGCGGTGATGTTTGCGCCCCGGCAATGATTGCGAACTGCCATATTGCATTGCAACATCAACGGCGCCTATCATCGCGCGCCGCGCAGAGGAGGCGGTCGATATGGAAAACATTCAAAAAATCGGTGTCATTGGCGCAGGACAGATGGGAAACGGTATCGCCCATGTCTTTGCCGGCGCCGGTTATGCCGTCCTCTTGAATGATATCGACAAGGATCGGATCGACGCCGCGCTCGCCATCATTGCCAAAAACTTCGCCCGTCAGGTTTCAAAAGGCGATCTGTCGCACGAGGACGCAGAGGCGGCGATCGCGCGCATCCAGCCCGCCGCCGCCATTTCCGATCTTGCCGATTGCGACCTCGTGGTTGAATCGGCGAGTGAAAATTTTGAACTCAAGAAAAAGATTTTCGGTGAGTTGTCAGGCGTTCTGAAAGCCGGCGCCATCATGGCGTCCAACACATCGTCAATGTCGATCACCGCGCTTGCCGCCGCCACCGACCGGCCGGACCGGTTTATCGGTCTGCATTTCATGAACCCGGCGCCGGTCATGCGCCTCGTCGAAGTCATTCGCGGCATCGCGACATCGAAGGAAACCTTTGAGACGACCAAGGCGCTTGTCGAGAAACTCGGTAAAACCATGGCGGTGTCGGAAGATTTTCCCGCCTTTATCGTCAACCGCGTGTTGATGCCGATGATTAACGAGGCGATCTATACGCTTTACGAAGGCGTCGGTTCGGTGGAGGCAATCGATACGGGGCTGAAGCTCGGCGCCAACCATCCCCTTGGCCCGCTTGCGCTTGCAGATTTCATCGGTCTCGATACGTGCCTGGCGATCATGCAGGTTCTTTACGAAGGGCTTGCCGATTCCAAATATCGTCCGTGCCCCTTGCTGGTAAAATATGTCGAGGCCGGTTGGCTCGGCCGCAAAACCGGTCGCGGGTTTTACGACTATTCCGGCGAAACCCCTGTGCCGACCCGCTAGGGCTGGTTTGCATTATCTCTAAATAATTGATCTAGTTACACTTTAGCGCCAATTCGGCGTGCATGAAGGAGGAAAGCCATGTCTGTTGCGCGAGTCACGGAAGTCATTTGCGGTTCATCCAAGAGCTTCCACGATGCAATCGAGAAGGGCATTGAGCGGGCCAACAAGACCCTGTCAAAAATTGAAGGCGCGTGGGTAAAAGATCAGTCGATCATCCTTGATGACGGCAAGATCAAGGAATACCGGGTCATCCTGAAGCTGACTTTTGTCCTGAAAGACTAAATACCGGAAGCATTGTCCCGGGCGGAATATCGCCGCCCGGGACAATCCGCTACATTTTACTCTGTATGCGTCACGCTTAGATTAAGAACATCCGGAAGCGATTGCGGTGCGCCGCCAACAGCTTCGAGATCGCTCGCGCCAACCGGCTCTTCCGGGTCCGCCGTAATTTCCAGCGAGCCGCCTTTCGAAATGAAATCGGCAACGGCATCTACATAATCGCTGATACGCGGATTCATCTGGGCGAACTGCGCGCCGGAAAGGCGGATCAGCGCCGGCGCCGACTGCCGAAGATCCGACCCGTCGCCGCCCATTTGTAACGCCGCGAGATCAAAAATCGCCTCAAGCGCTTTTTCATCGTCAAGTTTCAGATTGAAGGATTTCAGTTCGGCGTTCTCGGCAAACGGGCTTTCTACGCCCTCCTCCGTCGCCTTGGCGATTTCCTTCAGGCTGGCGCCGGACATTTCAAATCCCATCGACAGATCGGCAAGGCCGGGGCTTGCCGCTTCGTATTTCAAATACGAAGC
>CAMYNO010000197.1 GCA_947259815.1 uncultured Parvularculaceae bacterium | reverse complement strand
GCTCATTAAGCCCGGTTCTCTTTAAGGATGAGTGAAGTTCAAATTTTAACGATCAAGTTTGTTCATCGCCCTCGGGGTAGAAAATACCGCGAATACGCCGGCCGGCGGCGGGCGCGAATTTAACCATTCCCGTATCGATCCAGTATGTCACCGCGCCGGCGGACATAACCTGTTTGCCCTGTGTCACGATGACATTTTCCGTAATCGTGATTGTGCGCGCTTCATTGTCGAAGACGAGACGCCTGCCGGTGATGGCTTCCTTGCCGTTGGTATAGCGCACCGCGCCGGTGGCGGTGATGGTCGAAAATTCGCCATCCTCGCTGACATCGGCCTCGATACGGTCGGCGGCCAGGATCGACTCTTCCTGAACAACCCGGACATTACCCGTCCAGATGGCGAGGCTGTCCTGAAACTCGGCGGCGTCACCGGTAATGTCGATGGGCGCATCGCTATCGGCTGCGAGTTGGGCTTGAGCGGCGCCAGCGGTTAAAAGCGCTGCGATAAATCCTGAAATGAAAATTTTCATTGTTCGTCTTCCCCGTTTTCCCCAACGACATTGCTTTCACCGTCGCGTAACGACGGCGCTTCGGCGTCCTTCTTTTTCGGATAGAGACGCATGCTGACATTTCCTTCGAAGACAACACGCCCGTCATTGCGATACGCACTCATGCGGTCTGCTTTTAAGGTGGCCCCGTCTGGCCCTTCTGCGCCAACGCCGGCGTCGCTGGTTACGATCTGATCGTCAATCGAAACCGTCGCCACGGGCGACCGCAGGATATAAGTACTCGTACCGAGCTGGTGTTCCAGCGTGACGTCCCGATTGAGGGTCAAAATATTCTCTTCCGAGCGATAGAGCCCGCTCTCGGCGGTCACAACCGAGGATTCATCGCCGCCGCCCTGAACCGCGCGCGGCGATTCGAGCCGAATGACTTCCTTGGTCTCGGGATCTTGCAAAGCGGCGGTTGCCGTAATTTCAAATGGCTTGCCGTCATCGTCGACCCCGGCGAAGCGCGGATTGGCCATCCGCAATTCCTCGGTTGAAGCGGTGATCGATTTAAAATCGTCCAGGAACGCCTGATCGACCGTATTTGAGCGCGTGTTCAGGAAAAATGCGATGATAAGAATGACGGCGAAGGCGGGCAGCGCCACGCGCAGACGCCGAACAAGACGCGAGCGCGCAGCGGCGTCCGTCCCGGTGGTGCGGGCGCGGAAGTTAAGGCTATCAAGGGCGCGCGCGCCCTTTACCGACTTTCCGCGGGCCGGCGTATCCTCGATGGTGGCTTCGCTCATCAATTTACGTCATTTAATCTATTGTCCGCCCAGTTGGAGCGAACGCTTTTCCCCACCAATTCAATATAGTACGGCAAACGGCAATGGGAAGCGCCGATCGGCCGATTCACACGGTCCGACAGTTCAACTATGGGCGAAAATGTCGATTTCCGGCCAGCCTTCCAGATCGAGGGCGGCGCGGGTGGGGAGAAAATCGAAGCACGCCGCCGCCAGATCGGTGCGTCCCTCGCGCTCCAGCATTTCTTCCAGCTTTTCGCGCAAGGCGTGAAGATACAGGACATCCGAGGCGGCATAGTTGATCTGCGCCTCGGAAAGCTCGTCCGCGCCCCAGTCCGAAGATTGCTGCTGCTTGGAGAGATCGACCCCGATAAGCTCGCGGGTGATGTCCTTCAGGCCATGGCGGTCGGTATAGGTTCGCGTCAGTTTGGAGGCGATTTTGGTGCAATAAACCGGCGCCGTTTCGACCCCGAGCCAGTGGCTGAACGCGGCGACGTCAAAACGGGCGAAGTGGAAAATCTTCAGCGCATTCGGATCGGTCAGGACCTGCTTGAGGTTGGGCGCGTGATAGGTTTCGCGGTCAAGCTGGACAAGGTGGGCGTCGCCATCGCCAGCCGACAGTTGCACGACGCAAAGGGCGTCGCGGTGCGGATTAAGACCCATGGTCTCGCTATCGACGGCGATCAGATCGCCAAGATCGACACTGTCGGGAAGATCGCCCTTATGGACATGGTTCGTCATCTATAGCCTCGTGGCGCTCCGCGCTCTGACGATAGGAAGCAAAGCCATAACGACTGCTATGCCGCTTGTCACGCCGCTTTTCTGACAATCACGGAGCCCGCTGAATAGCCGGCGCCAAAGGCGCAGATCACGCCAATATCGCCGACCGTGAAATCGGCCCGGTGTTTGTGAAAGGCGATAATTGATCCGGCTGACGACGTGTTTGCATATTCGTCGAGGATAACCGGCGCCTCGGTCCGGTTTGCCTCGCGCCCAAGCACTTTACGGGCGATGAACTCATTCATGGAAAGATTGGCCTGGTGCAGCCAGAACCGTTTGACATCGTCCGGGGCGACGCTGACGGCGCTGAGGTGCTCCTCGATCAATGTGCTGACCATGGGCACGACTTCCTTGAACACCTTGCGCCCTTCCTGTCTGAAGAGCTTGTCCGTATGCGGGTCGTTCTGTGTATCGGGCGCATCGCCCGTACCGCGTTCGCAATGATTGAGAAAACCGAAATTGTTGCGGATGTTATTAGAGAATTTTGTCTTGAGCTGGGTGCCGAGAATGTCCCAGCTCTCTGCGTTCGGGGCTGCGTCAGCGCGTTCCAGAATAATCGCGGTTGCGACATCGCCGAAAATGAAATGACTGTCGCGGTCGCGGAAATTCAGATGCGCGGTGCAGATTTCCGGATTGACGATCAAAATGCGGCGTGCGCCGGCGCGGATGAGGCCGACTGCGTTCTCAATGGCGAAGGTCGCCGATGCACACGCGACATTCATATCGAAGGCGTATCCGTCAACGCCGAGGGCGTCCTGAATCTCAACGGCGACAGCAGGGTAGGCGCGTTGCATGTTGGAGGCGGCGCAGATAACGCCGTCGATATCGTCGGCCGTCAGATCGGCGGCGCGCAGCGCATCGCGTGCAGCATGGACCGCAATTTCGGCGAGGAGCGCAAGCTGCTCATTCGTACGCGGTTCAATATGCGGCGCCATGCGGGAGGTATCGAGAATGCCGTCCCGCTCGACCGCGAAACGCGACTTGATCCCGGATGCTTTTTCGATGAATTCCGCCGAGGATTTCTGTAGCGGCTCAATCTCGCCGCCATCAATTTCGGCGGCATGGGCAGCGTTATACTCATCGACATATTGATTGTACGATTCAACAAGATCTTCGTTGGAGATTGCGTATGGCGGCGTGTAAAGGCCAGTCGCGACGATACGGACGTCAGCGTATGCATTGTCGGTCATCAGATGAGCGCTTCCAGAGTTTTGTTTTCCTCAATCTGCACCGAACGCCGGCGCGGCGCAAGCGGGCGGGCCGCTAGCGCGCGGCTTTTTGAACGGCTTTCCAGCGCGGGCAGGCGGCTTCGTGGTCATTGACCATGCCAACGGCCTGCATGAAGGCGTAGACGATGACGGGCCCGCAAAACTTGAACCCGCGCGCTTTCAGCGCCTTGGCCATGGCCTCGCTCTCCGCCGACTTTACAGCGGCGGCTTTGTGGTTTTTCAGCCTGTTCACAATCGGCGCGCCGTCAACGAAATCCCAGAGGAATGTGCTGAACGACCCTTCGCCGGCCTCCATGATTTCCAGCCAGCTTTTCGCATTGCCGATGGCGGCGTTGATTTTGGTTTGCGAGCGGATGATCCCCGCGTCGTTCTTTAAGCGTTCGATTTTCTTCGGCGTATAGCGCGCAATCTTTTCCGGATTAAACCCGTCGAACGCTTTGCGAAAATTATCGCGCTTATAGAGAATGGTGCGCCAGGAAAGG
>CAMYNO010000196.1 GCA_947259815.1 uncultured Parvularculaceae bacterium | reverse complement strand
TGCGCGCATTGCAGTCGGCGGGCTTGACCGTTTCGATTATCCGCGACGTGACGCCGATCCCCCATAATGGCGCACGTCCGCGTAAACGCCGCCGCGTATAACGAGAAATATAAAGAGAGCAGAAACCACATGGATTCGATTCAAATTCTCGAAAAGAACTGGCAGGAACTCATCCGCCCCACAAAGCTGGATGTGGCGCCGAGCGCTGATCCTCAGCGTAAGGCGAATATCGTCGCCCAACCGCTTGAGCGCGGCTTTGGCCTGACGCTAGGCAACAGCCTGCGCCGCATTCTCATGTCGTCGCTGCAAGGCGCGGCCGTTACCGCTATTCAGATCGACGGCGTCGTGCACGAGTTTTCGTCGATCCCCGGCGTTCGCGAAGACGTCACCGACATCGTTCTCAACATCAAGCAGCTTGCGCTTCGTATGCATGCGGATGGTCCAAAGCGTCTCGTCTTGCGAAAGTCGACGCCGGGCCTTGTCACCGCGGCTGATATTGAAGAGACGGCTTCTGTCGAAATTCTCAACAAGAACCATGTGATCTGTCACCTTGATGAAGGCGCCGACCTTCGCATCGAGATGACCGTGAACACCGGTAAAGGCTATGCGCCTGCGGAACAAAACCGTCCGGAAGATGCGCCGATTGGCCTTATTCCCGTCGACAGCCTCTACAGTCCGGTCAATCGCGTCGCGTATCGCGTTGAAAACACACGTGAAGGTCAGGTTCTCGATTACGACAAGCTCATCATGGAGATCGAAACCGACGGTTCGATCACGCCGGATGACGCCGCCGCCTATGCTGCGCGGATTCTTCAGGACCAGTTGCAGATCTTCATCAACTTCGACGAGCCATCCAAGGATATGGGCGGCGAAGCGCATGAAGAGTTGCCGTTTAATCCGGCTCTGTTGCGCAAGGTCGATGAGCTTGAACTGTCGGTTCGCTCTGCAAATTGCCTGAAAAACGACAATGTCGTTTACATTGGCGACCTCATCCAGAAGACGGAAGCGGAAATGCTCCGTACACCGAATTTCGGTCGCAAATCGCTGAACGAGATCAAGGAAGTATTGGCCGGCCTTGGGTTGCACCTGGGTATGGACGTTCCGGACTGGCCGCCAGACAATATCGAAGAACTTGCCAAGAAGTTTGATGAATAAGCCTGACGGACTGTCAGCTTAAAGGAGAGACGCATCATGCGACACGGAGTGGCGCAACGTAAACTGAACCGCACGCACGAGCATCGCAAAGCGATGTTCGCCAACATGGCCTGTGCGCTGATTAAGCACGAGCAGATCACGACGACCTTGCCGAAAGCAAAGGAACTTCGTCCGATTGTCGAAAAGCTCGTCACAAAGGCAAAACACGCCGCGGCTGAATCCGACAAGTCGCTGCATCTGCGCCGGCAGGTGATCTCGTCTATCCGTGACAAGGACATGACGAAAAAGCTGTTTGACACGCTTGGCCCGCGCTATGCGGAGCGTGACGGCGGCTATATCCGCATCATGAAGGCGGGTTATCGCCACGGTGATAATGCGCCGATGGCGGTAATCGAGTTTGTCGATCGCGACGAGGACGCCAAGGGGTTGGATTCCGGCCCGACGATGTTCGAAAGCGACGACGAAGACGACGAATAGGCGCCAGCCTTTTTTCCGAATATCGGATTGATGAACGGCGCTCAATTGGGCGCCGTTTTTTCTTGTAAAAATGCGGCGCCGACACGAAGTCAAAACCCATAGATTTGATATCGGCGCACCCATGTTTCGGTTTTTTGAAAAACAGCTCGACCCCTTTCCCGCGCATCGCGACGATGCGCCGCCGAAAGATTTTCGCGCTTTCTGCTGGCATTACGCCAAGGACTCGATGCCGTGGCTGATCGTCCTGTCGGTGTTGTCGGCCTTGCTTGCCATCGGCGAAGTCTTGCTGTTCGGGTTTCTTGGACAGCTTGTCGACTGGCTGGCGTCGGCAAACAAATCGACGTTTCTTTCGGACGAGGCCGTGCCGCTGATTGTGATCGGTGCGTTTATTCTGGTCGCGTTGCCCATCATCGCCATCATCAATGCGCTTATTCAGCATCAGACATTGCTCGGCAATATGCCGATGAGTTCGCGCTGGCGCATCCACCAGTTTCTACTCACGCAGAGCGCATCTTTCTACGCTAACGAATTTGCCGGCCGCGTCGCCACGAAGATGATGCAGACATCACTCGCCATTCGCGAGGTGATGATGAAGACGCTCGACATTCTCGTTTATGTGACCGTCTATTTCCTCGCGATGCTGGCGTTGATCGCCGCCGCCGATTTGCGCCTGGTCATCCCGCTCGGCGTCTGGATGCTCGCCTATATCGCAATTATTATTTACTGCGTGCCGCGTCTGCGCAAAACGTCGGAGCGTCAGGCGGACGCCCGCTCCGCCATGACCGGACGGATCGTCGACAGCTACACGAACATCACCACCGTCAAACTCTTTTCCCATGCGGGGCGGGAAGAGGAATACGCCAAGGACGGCATGGACCGGTTTCTAAATACGGTTCACCCGCAAATGCGGCTGGTGACGCTGTTTTACGGTCTTGTCTACTTCATCAACTGTGTCGCTGTGTTCTCGGTCGGCGCCTTGTCGATCTCGCTATGGCTCGGCGATCTCGTTTCGGTCGGCGCCATCGCGACAGCCATCGCGCTCACCTTGCGTATTTTCGGCATGTCCCAATGGATCATGTGGGAGGTTGCGGCCCTGTTTGAAAGTATCGGCGTTATCCATGACGGCATGTCGATGCTGACCAAGGAAATCGACGTCAAAGACGAAGACGGCGCCAAGCCGCTGGTTGTCGCCAATGGCGCAATCGCTTTTCACAACGTCAAATTCCACTACGGCAAGGATGACGGCGTGATCGATAATTTATCGCTCGCAATTGCGCCGGGTGAAAAGATCGGTCTGGTCGGCCGGTCGGGCGCCGGCAAGACAACGATCACGAATTTGCTTTTGCGGTTTTACGATCTCGAAGGTGGGCGCATCACGATTGACGATCAGGATATTTCCAAAGTGACGCAGGACTCCCTGCGCCGTCAGATCGGCGTGGTGACGCAAGACACCTCGCTCCTGCACCGCTCCATCCGGGACAATGTCGCCTATGGCCGGCCCGAGGCGTCCGAGGAAGAAATACGCGACGCCGTCGAACGGGCGAACGCCGCGGAATTTATCGATGAACTGGCCGACAAGAACGGCCGGCGCGGCTTCGACGCCCATGTCGGCGAGCGCGGCGTCAAGCTTTCGGGCGGACAGCGCCAGAGGATCGCGATCGCGCGCATCTTCCTTAAGAACGCGCCGATCCTGATCCTTGATGAGGCGACGTCAGCCCTCGATTCCGAGGTTGAGGCGGCGATCCAGGAGAGCCTTTTTGAACTGATGCACGGCAAAACGGTCCTAGCGATCGCGCACCGGTTATCGACTATCGCGGCGATGGATCGCCTCATCGTTCTCGATAAGGGCGAAATCGTGGAGCAGGGCAGTCACGAGGCGCTGGTTGCCAAAGGCGGCGTCTATGCGCAGCTCTGGGCCCGCCAGTCGGGCGGCTTTATCGGCATTGAACCAGGCGTACGGGGCGCGGCGGAATAGGCGTTGATCCACGCCGGTCGGCCCCTTACTTTCATGGTCGGGGCGGATAAAGGAGTTTTTATGAGCCGGTTGAATATCCTATTGCTCATCGCGTCATTGGCGGTTGTCGGTTCGGCCTGTGCGCAGTCTGCCTCCGAAGAACAGCCCGTCCCTGAAGAAGAGACCCTGACGGCGGAAAGCGAAATGACAGCCGGCGAGATCGCCTCTGCGCCGCGCTTCGTTCCCGAATCCATGGGGCAGGTAAAGCTCTCATTCGCGCCGGTCGTTGAGCGGGCGGCGCCGGCCGTCGTAAACGTCTTTACGAAACGCGTTGTTCGTCAGCGAACCCCGTTTGCGGGCGACCCCTTCTTTGAGCGTTTCTTTGGCGGCGGCGGTCCGCGCGAGCAGAACTCGCTTGGGTCCGGCGTGATCGTCAGCCCCGATGGCATCATCGTCACCAACAATCACGTCATTGAAAATATGACGGAGATTACGATTGTCCTGAGCGACCGGCGTGAGTTCAACGCCGAAGTGGTGCTCACCGATCCGCAGACGGATCTTGCGGTCCTGCGGATTGAGGCAGGCGAGGCGCTTCCCTATCTGAATTTTGCAAACTCCGACGCCCTTCACGTTGGCGATATTGTTCTCGCGATCGGCAATCCCTTTGGCGTTGGCCAGACCGTCACCAACGGCATTGTCTCTGCACTGGCGCGCAGCGCGGCCTCCGTTTCCGACTACCAGCTGTTTATCCAGACCGATGCGGCAATCAATCCCGGCAATTCCGGCGGCGCTCTCGTCGATACGGAAGGCCGGCTGGTTGGCGTTAACACCGCGATTTATTCGCGCTCGGGCGGATCGAACGGAATAGGTTTCGCCGTTCCCTCGCGCCTTGTGCAGCAGGTTCTTAAATCCGCGATTGACGGCGGCGTATTGGTGCGGCCATGGCTCGGCGCATCGACCAGCACCGTCACGTCGGATCTTGCCCGCGCGCTTGAACTTGATCGCCCGGCGGGGGCGCTCATCGACGATATCTGGCCCGGCGGTCCCGCTGACAAGGCCGGCCTCAAGGCTGGAGACGTGATCGTCGAAATTGACGAAAAGCCGGTTTTTGACGAGCAGACCCTGCAATATCAGATTGGCGTAAAGGCGGACAAAGAGACCGCCAGAATATCCTATATGCGCTCCGGTAAATCGCGCAGCGCGACGATCACGGTCGCCTTGCCGCCGGATGAGCCCAAGCGCGACCCGCGCGTGCTGGAGGGGCGCCATCCGCTCAATGGCGTCACCGTGGATAATTTGTCGCCGCGTTATAACGAAGAACTCGGGCTCGATCCGTTGTCGCAGGGCGTCGTCGTTTCCGAACTGAACGGCCGGTCGTTCGCCGCGCGCAAAGGTCTGCGGCCCGGCCACAAAATTATCTCTGTGAACGGACGGTATGTGGACACGGCCCAGGAGCTTGAGCAGGAGATAGCCCGGCCGGCGACAAGCTGGGAAATTGAAGTCGATACGGGCGGCCGCGTCATCTCCTGGCGCGTCGGCGGATAGACGGACGATATGAGCGATCTTTTTCAGGCGGCTGGCATGACGCGTCGCGCAGGCCAGCCGCTTGCCGATCGCATGCGTCCGCAAAAGCTGGAAGATGTCGTCGGGCAGGATCATCTGTTGGGCGAGGGCGCGCCGCTCTCGCGCATGCTCAAAACGGGGCGTCTGACCTCAATCATATTCTGGGGCCCGCCGGGCGTCGGCAAGACGACGATTGCGCGACTGCTCGCCGACAAATCCGATCTTGAATATGAGCAGATTTCGGCAATTTTCTCCGGCGTCGCCGATTTGCACAAAGTCTTCGAGCGCGCCGAAGGGCGACGCGCCGTGGGCAAGGGCACGCTTTTATTTGTTGATGAGATCCATCGCTTCAATAAAGCCCAGCAGGACGGGTTCCTGCCGCATGTGGAATCCGGCCTCATCACGCTGATCGGCGCGACGACGGAAAACCCGTCATTCGAACTCAATGGCGCCCTTCTGTCTCGTGCGCAGGTACTGGTCTTGAAAAGGCTGGATGATGCAGCGCTCGAACAGTTGCTGCATCGCGCTGAGGAGGTGGAACAAAAAAGCCTTCCTCTTACGGATGAAGCGCGCATACAAATCCGCGCCATGGCCGATGGCGACGGGCGCGCCTTGCTGAACATGGCCGAGGCGATCTTAGCTGAACCGGCGGGCGAGCCGATTGCCCCTGAAGCGCTCTCCGAGATCGTTCAACGCCGGGCGCCGCTCTATGACAAGAGCGATGAGTCTCACTACAACCTCGCCAGCGCGTTGCAGAAGTCGATCCGCGGCTCGGATGTCGATGCGGCGCTTTACTGGGCGGCGCGCATGCTGGCCGGGGGCGAGGATCCGCGGTTTATCTTGCGCCGGCTGATCGTCA